>JABEVL010000193.1 GCA_013043995.1 Spirochaetales bacterium
CCGAAGATCACCACGATCGCATCGCCGATAAAATTGTTGATGAAACCGCCCCAGGGCTGAACGGCCTCTGCCATCAAACTGAGGTACTCGTTAAGAAAACCCACGGCTTGCTGGGGCGTCATCGTTTCGACCATGGTGGAGAAGCCCCGGATGTCTGAAAAAAGAACTGTCACCCGGCGAGTTTCTCCGCCCAGAGCGAGCTGTCCCGCCAAGAGCTTTTCGCGTACCGCCGGTGAAACGACGCGTCCAAACACATCGCGCTCGCGCTCGCGTTCTCTGAGTCCCGCCGTCATGGTGTTAAACGCCTGACCCAAAAGACCCACTTCGTCATTTGAGGAAATCATCACCCGCGCCGAAAGGTCTCCGGCTTGGACGCGTTGGGCCTCTCGGCTTAACTCGATGAGAGGGCGCGTGATGCTTTGTGAAATGAGCAAGGTGGCCAGCACGGCAAAAACTCCGACCACGATAAAGACGAGTCCCGTCAGCAGGGCCAGGTACCAGGGCAGGCTTCGAAAGTCCTGGGCGGTTTTCATCAGTCCGCTGAGAACTTGCATCGCCTGCCGCTCAGGCTGGGACACGAGAATTCCCCAATCGGCGCTGTCGGTCCTGGCGTAACCGACAAGAAAGTCCCCTTGTTTGACAAAGCCCGTCCCTGCAAGGCCAGGCTCGGCGTGAACCGCCTGAAAACCTGCATCGTGAGGCTCTGACCAGGTGGATTCAGCACCCAGGAGAACGTTGTCCGTTTGAACCGACGAGTCGAAAAGGACTTGTCCGCTGGAATTGACGACGCGGATGGCCGCATTAAGAACACTGGCTTTTTGTTCCAGGGCCCGGGTGAGAGTTTCCAGGCTAAAAAAAGCGCGAATGACCCCGACAGCTTCTCCGCTGGTGGTATTGATCACCGGAAGGGCCAAGCCGACCACGGGGATCCCGTTGTCACGGAAAACATCCTGGAATCCTTCTTTGAGAGAACTGGCTGATTGCCACCAGGCTTCTGTGCGGTGATCGATGACTGGAACGGGCCGAGTCAAAACGGCGTTCAGCCCGTTGAGGCCCGTCACAAGAATCTCGACGACCGAGGCATCGGGGCGTTCTGCCTGCCTAAAAACGTAGGATGAGGCTTGTTCGGACAAATGGGCAGGTAGCGGGACTGTAAAGTGCTTCACCCGGCTTTTCAGCTGGCTTTCTGAAAGCGAGTTCCAGCCTTTTTTCGCAGCTATCCGGTCTTCAGCTTGAGCCGCTTGGGCTAGGACGTCTTCTTCGCTCCAGTTCCTTAGATCACTCTTCCAGCGAGAAAAGATATTTTCAATTTCGGTGGCGGTATCAAAGGCATCGCTCCTGAGGTTTCGCCCGACGACGTCGGTATGAAGGGCCAGGTCCGTTTTTTCGAGTCGATCCGAGAAGGAGTTGAGCTGGCCAACGATGACGAAGCCCCCAAGCAAGGCCACAAGAACCAGGGGGCCTAAGCTGAGGATCAAAAACAGAAAGGCAATTTTTGCCCTCAGACTGCCCGACTTCAAGAAGGTGTTTCCAGGGTAAAGGAGAGAGTCTGGGCGGCTAAACGGTAGAGCTCGGCGGCTGGTCCAGTTTTCAGGGTGGTGATTTGAGTTTTCAAGGCCGGAAGAAGCGTCTTGATTTGGGATTTCTTGAAATTTTTCAGCAGGGTCAGGCATGTTTTTTCGACTGCCTCGGCGTCAGTCTGAAAGTTCTTTTCGGCATTCAGAGCGTCAGAGGATAAAACGCTGTCCTGGGTCAAAAGCTGGGCCACGTTATTGGCGTAAGTGCGGGCTCCCCAACCATCTCCGGGATTCTGCGGCACTCCCGTGCCCAGGTAATCGCCGTACTTTGATCCGTGGACGCCTTCAAGAATATTCACAACGTGCTCAAGGTGGGCTTTCATCTCGTTCCAGTTCCCGAGTTGGGCGGCTGCCTGGGCCATCCCTGCGTGTTCGCTCGCCAGGTCCGTTTGGCTTTGAAGTCCGGGTGCAGGTGCGCTGGGAGCTTCGCCGTTCTGGGAAAAAAGTTTGACGCCCAACGGCAGGATCTTTCCTGCAAAGGCGATGGGCCCAGTGGGGCGGCTGCTTCCTTCTGCAGGTTCAACCGTCGCCTGAAAACCCGTGTACGCCGAAACAAGGTCGAACCCCGTCGGTGAAGCCCAGCTTAAAGCGATTTTTCCCTCGTCGGACCTGCTTAACACCCCCAGATTGAGGATTCCTTTGGGGCCTACAAGCCATCCTTGGTAGGTCTGCCCGGATTTCAGGGCTGGAACCCCAGAAACTTGCAAGAAAAAAGCGTCATCGTGGGCAAACTTATCGGCAAAGGCTGCGGTACCTTGCAGGAGCAAGGCGGGCGAGGAGGAACGCGCATTTTCGGGTGAACAAGAAAATAACAACGCCAAAAGGAGAATCAAAGCTGGGCCGAACCATGACAAACGCATAGAAGGATTCTAAGCCAGCGTCGTCACAACGTCAATCTTGCTCGCGTTCTGCGGCGTCGACCCAGACAGAAAAGTCGAACCTTGTCCGGAAGGGGGACCCTGGTCATCAACGGACCCTCCCGGGGGAAAGGCTACTTGCCAGGAGGGGGCTTGGGGAGGTATATTGTGACCATTGACGAAAATGGTCAGGGGTTTTATGAGTCGTGAATCGATCAAACGGGCGGCGTTGGAGCTGTTCCGGCGTTATTCTTACCTGAAAACCTCGGTTGAGGATATCGCCCGTGCGGCGGGAATCGGGAAAGGTTCTGTTTATCTGACTTTCAAAAGCAAGGAAGACATCCTTTTATCACTCTTAGAAGACGAAGTCCAGGCGCTTTACGACAGGAACGATTCCTTTTTCCTGGACCCTTCCCGGAACGTCGAAGTGAAAATGGAACACTTTGCCCACGACCTTTACGACCTGCTCTTTCAAATCCGTGACCTCATGTTCGGATCGATTGAAAATGTCTACGGCCGAGAACTTCAAGACGTTTACAACAAGTTCTCCTTTCAAATCGACCGCGCTGTGGATTACTGGGTAAAAATCCTTGAACTTCACGGCTGGGTGCCCACCGATGAGTTGCATCTTCAGGTCCGCGAGCTTATTCTCTTTCTGGCGGGCCGTTTTTTGGTCTACGTTGTGTCCCACGACTGGTCGCAGAGGGAGCTGATCAAAGCGCAGATTCCCCTCTGGTCGAACCGCCTGTTCAAGGCTTTCACCTCTCCCCAGCCTCCCCGCCTTTAGGAGCCTGTTTTGGATCGCGTCGGACTTTTAAAAACCTCTTTACTGGATTTTCCGGGCAGGGTGGCTGCGGTTATTTTTACTCCGGGTTGCAACCTGCGCTGTCCCTGGTGCCACAACCCCAAGCTGGTCCAGGCCCCTTACGATCCGGACCTTTTGCCGATTCAGGAGGTCCTCGAATTCCTTGAACGCCGGCGTGCCGTTCTGGGGGGAGTGGCCGTCACAGGCGGCGAACCGCTCTACCATCAGGACCTGGCAGATTTTTTGCATTCGATCCGAAAAATGGGATATTCCATAAAACTCGACACGAACGGAACTTATCCTAAAAGACTCGAAGAACTTGACCCCGATCTGGTGGACTACGTGGCGATGGATGTCAAAAATGCGCCGTCCCGCTACTTTCTTTCTGCGGGAGTTCCTGTTCTGGCCAACGTCCTTCGACAGAGCCTGGACCTTTTGGAAAGCCGCTGGAAAGATTCCTGCGAACTGCGCCTCACCTGGGTTCCCGGGCTGAATAGTTTTGAGGAATTGACCGAACTTGCCGATTTTATAGGCAAGGAGCTTCCTATGATCGTGACAGGATTCCGGCCAGGTCCATGTTTGGACGCCGCTTGGAACTCGGCTCGGGCGGCCACTCCGGCCGAGGTGCAGCGCGTTGTTGAGACCCTGGTTCAGCTGGGTGTCCGGGCTCGGGTGCGATGAAAGCCGCTCCACGAGGTTTTCTGCGTTCTGCAGGACTTTTCGCCGTGCTGGGCTTTCTGGTTTCGGCTCTGGCCTCCTGCGCTACGACGGAGGAGCTGGGCGGAAGGAGCGACTTAAGCTGGCGGGAACGGCTTGTCGCGTCGGCGGAAGCTTTGAAGGGACACCCTTATGATTCGGCCCTGGAGCTGAAGGGCAGGCACTTCCGCCTGGACTGCGTCGGCTTTTTGTCGGCGGTTTTATGGCGGAACGGCATCAACCTCGACCAGGAAATGGCTCACTTTCGCGGCGACGCGGTGAACCGTTTGAAAGAGCTGCTCGAGTCCAAACACGCTTTTTTTGAAAAACCCCGTCCCCAGCCCGGAGATTTTGTCTTTTGGGACAACACCTGGGACGCCAACGGAGACGGCATCATCGGCGACGACGGCACAACGCACGCCGGGATGGTCGTTTCCGTCGACAGTGACGGGACCGTCACCTACATTCATGCCAGTGTCACACGAGGAATCGCGTTGGCCAAGCTGAACCGCGATCACCCCCATCACGGTTTTTCTCCGACGGGAAAACTGTGGAATTCTCCCATGTACCTGGGGTCAATGTACGGACGGAAAAACAACCCTCCTCACTGGCTGTCGGGTGACCTTTGTTCGGGAATCGCTGACGCCGAGTCCCTGCTGTAGAAAAAAAGCACTTTTTGTCGGCTTTTTTCAGGTTCGAGTTTTACAAGTTCAGAGAACACCTGTATAATTTCCGTGTGGCTACGGTTGATGGTTTTTGGGCCTTTCAGACCGCCGACGAGTGGCGTGCCTGGCTCAGTGGCGGAAAGGTCCTTCCGCTTTTCCAACCCATATTTTCTGTAGAAGACCAGGCTGTCTATGGCTGGGAGTCGTTGGGGAGACTCGACCTTTCGGGTGCCCTGGCGAGCCTGGGACCGTTTTTCAAAACCAGCGCAAGTGAGGACCTCGTTCAGCTGAAAAAGGACGTGGGCGGCGAGCTGGCCCGGCAGGTGGCGCGTTCATCCGCTCAGTTTTCGGGTGCCCGGTTGTTTTTTAACGCCACGCCCTCGCTTCTTGCGGCTTCTTTCGAGGCTCCCGAGCTTCCCTACCCCCTCCAGCCTCTTGTCGCCGAGGGCCTCGACCCTGCGCGCGTCGTGATTGAAGTGTGCGAAGAACCGTTTTATCAGAATTTTACTGAACTTAAACGCGTCCTTGAGGTCCTCCGCGCACAGGGTTGCTCGATCGCCCTTGACGATGTGGGTGCTGGGACGGAGCAGCTCGACAGGGTGGCTTTTCTGAGGCCTGACGTGATCAAGGTCAATCTCACTCTTTTTCAGCGTTCTTTCCGTGATCGAAATTTCCGTCCCGCCTTGAGGACTCTTTCCCGCTTGGCAGAAAGTCTGGGCAGCGTCCTCCTCGTCGAAGGAATTGAAACCGCTGAGGAGCTCCAGCAGGCCCTGCAATTGGGTGCCCGCTACGTTCAGGGCTTTTTTTTCTCGGTTCCGGTCCGTGAACCCCAAGTTGACCCTCGAATCGGGTTAGTCTTGCGTCAGGCCCTTGAAAACTTCAGTTTCATCCGAAACAGGCGGGTCCAACGCCAGGTCGCCTGGGAAAATGAAATGCTTTTGCGCCTGGTCGATATTGGATTTTCGATCTTTGAGGTGGACGGCGTCGTGCACCTGAGCGAAGAAGACCTCGTGGGACTCTCGGACTTTGTCTCGCGTCTCTATTTTACTGACATTCAAGGCTTTCAGGTTTCACCCGACTACGTTTTGCACGAAAATGGCGCGGTCCAGGACGCAAAAGACCTCGGGAAAAACCTCAGCCTCAGACCGTTCTTTTTTGACCATATCTACAAACTTCACGGTCGGCCAGGCGGCTGGAGCCTTTCCGACGTCTACATCGACACAGATACCCACCGCTGCTTGCGAACGTTTCGCCGTCACATACCGTCTACACTGATCCTTTGTCTTGACGTTCTTTGGTC
>JABEVL010000194.1 GCA_013043995.1 Spirochaetales bacterium
AGGGTCAGGCTTTTTTCTCGGCTGAAGCGCCAGCAGCGGGGGAGGCTGTTGCGCCATCCGCAGCGGCGGCCTCGGCGGCGGGGGCAGCAGGCTCGACGTTCAGGTTTTTGGTGTTAATCACGTGGGCGACAACGGCATCGGCGCTCGCCAAGTAACGGACGCCCGTAAAGGCCGGAAGCTCGGAAACGTGGATGGACTGACCGATTTCAAGGGCAAGGACGTCCACCTTAACCTCATGAGGAAGGTTCTGCGGCAAGCACTCCACCTCGATTTCATGAATGAGGTGTTCCAAAAGGCCGCCGGCACGAACACCCGCGGGGGTTCCGGTCAAATGAAGCGGTACCTTGGTGTGCAGGGTTTTTGTCGTACTGACTTCATAAAAATCGATATGCTGAAAACGGCCGGTTAAAAGATCGTCCTGATAGTCACGAACAAGAACTTGAAAAGTCTTTTTGCCGTTCTGAAGCTTGATGATTGTGTTTTCTCCAAAATGCTTAAAATTCTGGGAAAACTCTGTTTCTTCGACAGAAATCGGTACCGACTGCCCCTGCCCGTAGACAACAGCGGGAATTCGGCCGGAAGTCCGCAAACGGCGAACGTTGGCTTTTTTGAGGTCGGGTCGATCCTGGAAGGCCAGGGTCAATGATTCCATGAACTACTCCTTGCGATCAAAAACTGGGACGGGAGGACTCGAACCTCCGAATGCCAGAACCAAAATCTGGTGCCTTACCAGCTTGGCGACGTCCCAATGTACTCAATCTTCCTCGTCCAAAACAGTTAAGTCGTCTCCAGCTTTTTCGTAGGCTTCGAGAATCAACTCCTGAAGCCGCGCCCGAAACTCCGAATTGATCGGATGGGCAACGTCTTTGTACTCACCGTTTTTCGTCCGCCGGCTCGGCATAGCGATGAAAACGCCATTTTCGCCTTGGATTACTTTGACGTTGTGCACAACGAAGCAACTCTCGAAAGTCACTGTTACGTAAGCTTTTAACTTCCCCTCGCCGGCGACCTTACGAACTCGAATATCGGTGATGGTCATCATGTCCTCCCGGTGCTACCGAGGACAATTCTAACTCTCAAGTTTCGAAGTTGCAAATCCGCGCTCGCGAGCAAGGGACTTTCGATTGAACAGGACGTTATTATACGAATTCCCTCTATCGTGTCAAATGATTTTTTTGCAATTTATCGCTATTGACAGGCCTCGGGGACAACGTTAGATTTCGCTTTACAGGCGGGGGATGACCGTATCTCCCCCTTCAAATTCTGCCTAAAAGGAAACGTCCATGGTTTTTTACGGATTCAGCGACGAAGACTTTGATGATTACCAGTCGGACTACGATGACGATTTCGAGGATGACTTCGACGACGACGATTCTTTCGAAGAAGAAGAGGACTACGACGATTTGGAAGATGACGACGAGGAAGAAGTCGACGACGACTACGAAGACGACGATTTCGAAGAAGATATCGACGACGAAGACCTCGAGTACGACGACTTCCGTTACGACGACAACGTGTAAACGCTAGCCGGGGCGTTGAACCAGAGCTTTTCAAGCTCGTAATACGCCCGGGCTTTTTCAGAAAACAGGTGAATGACGATGTTGTCCCAATCAATGAGCATCCATTCGTTCACCTGTTTTTTCTTGGGACGCCCAAGCCGGACGTCTTGGGCAACGGCCCAAACGTCGAGTTCGTCGATGATGCCGCGCAGGTGTCCCTGGCTGTTGTAGGTGGCCAAAACGAACCAATCGCTCCAGGAGCACTGGTTGCGGACGTCAAGTACGACAACATCCTTGGCTTTAAGATCCCTAAGGTACACGCCTAGACTTTGAACTAGGGCTTCATTTGTCTCAGTTTGTTGTTGTTTGTCTGACGTATCTTCCATCAAAATCCTTCCCTAGTATAAGAGTCACATCGGCATCACCTGCCGTGTCGCCCGGCGCAGGCTCAACAATCTTGTTGCATTGAAGTATTTCAGCCAGCTTTTTGGCCATACCTGGATTGCCACGACGGTCAATCACGACGGTGTTTGCCACATTGGAGCTGTCGGCGTTTTTGTAGCTGAGCACGTTGTAACCAAAACTTCTCAAAAGAAGAGCCGTTCGTACAGCCAGACCCGGCAAACTTGTCCCGTTGAGAATTTCGACCTTGACCGACGAAGGCAAAAAGGCCTCAGGGTCCTGCCGCGGAAGAGCCTCAAGGATCTGATGCACGGTATCCTTGAGCAAGGTACCGTTGTAGTGGGGAAACAGCAGGGTCTGCCCGTCAACCTGGCGAAAAGTTCCCAGAACTCGCTGAAAGGCCGAACGTTCCCAATCGGCAACACTGCAAACCTTGAGAAAGGACTTCAGTTCGATGTCTTCCATGTTGGTACTCAAAGAGTTCCAGAGGTATGGAAAGACGCTGGGCTGGTTCAGGAATGACTGATTTTCTCCCAATTTTCGAAACCACGACAGGGCAAAGTGCTGAAAACGGCTGGAACGGTCGGCGGAATCTTCATTTTCATGGGGAGCGGTTAGAAATTCCTTGACTTTTGTTCCATCCAAGACGTTGTTCCCGGAGGGGAGGAGAAACATGGGGTCGGTTTTAGTCAGCTCAACCGAGCTTGAGATGAATAGGTCGATTCCTGAAACAAGGTCAACCTGCCTTTCGAGATCCTTGATGTCCAGGGTGAGGTACAGGGTCACCTTTTGCCCCAAAAGATCACCCAACTCATCCAGATAGGCCTTCAGGTTGTTGGGCTTGTACAAGGCCGAAAGAGGTTCGACCTTACCCAGAGTTTGAATAAGTCCGCCCGTATCTGGCGGAACGTCAAGAAAGGCGGTCTTGTGGGAAGTCGGGTTGTAAAATAGGACTTCGTTGCACAGGGGTTTCCCTTTTTCGGTAACGATCAGGTCCAGCAAAACATTTTGAGCGTTGGCCACCAGATCTTTGACCCTGTCGGTTCTGACCTGCAAAAGGACGTAGCCCACGGTGGCTCCTATCAGAAGAAGCAGGAACAGCAGGAGCAGACGGCTTGGATGCCAAAGGGGTTTTTTCATTCGAGTCCTCCCTGACGGTAAAGCTGATGGTCGGCAATATAACGTGCAACGGGCCCAGGTACCAGAGCCCTCCAGGCTTGATTTTTTTGCACGCGTTCCCGAATTTCGGAGGACGAAACAGGAAACCTGGGGTTGTTAAAGTAGCGGTGGGGGAAACGAGAAACCAGGGGGTCGGAAAACTTTCGCCTCGCCACCCAAAGATCGACCTTTTGGGCCAGTTCCGAAGCGTCTTTCCAAGTATCAAAGGACTCGAAAAGATCATCCCCCAGCAATAGGCCGGCCCTTTCTTCCAAAACGTAGTTTTCGTCGACACAAAGAACCGTGTCGATCGAGTCACTTACCCCCGGCCTGTACAGTTCACAGGCTTCAATTTTGATGGTCAAATCCGCAACTGAAAAACCTTCAAGAGCAAGCTGGAGCATCTCGAGCCGCTGCTCGTCCCTCACTCCCTCAATGGTCTTGTGTGCGGGTTTCCGGGTGGGAATAAAAAGTACCCGATCGTATCCGGCCTCCAGGTGGGCAAGTTCTGCCAAAAGCAGGTGACCCCAATGAACCGGGTTAAAAGTTCCACCGAGGATCGCCGTTCTCAAACTTTTTCCTCGTCGAGACCTTCGTCCTTCAGGGCTGCCAGTTCAAAGAAAGCCTCGCGAACTTCGTCAAGACGGTCGCGGGCGTAACTTGAAACTCCCAGAACACGATGATCCTTGAAAGTTTCGGCAAGGGTCTTGAGGCGGGAACCATCTTCGTCCAGGTCAGTTTTAGACCCGATGAGGATCCTGGGCTTCGCAGCGAGTTCGGCACTAAAAACTTCGAGCTCGTTTTCAAGAGTTTCGTAACTGGACAAATAGTTTTCTTCGGACAAATCGATCAAAAAAGCCAAACCTTTGGTGCGTGAGATATGCTTGAGAAACTGGAAACCCAAACCCAAGCCGTGGGAAGCCCCTTCCAGTATCCCCGGGATATCCGCCAGCACGACGTCGCTGTCATGAATGTGCAAAACGCCAAGATTGGGAATCTTTGTGGTAAACGGATACGGAGCGATCTTGGGATTGGCGTTGGTCAAGAGAGACAGGAGGGTGGATTTACCGGCGTTCGGAAAACCTACAAAGCCGATGTCGGCGATGATGTTGAGTTCGACGATGACCTTCGTCGCATGACCGGGTTCGCCCGGTTGGGAAAAACGTGGCACCTGGTGACGAGCAGACCGGAAGTGCCAGTTCCCCTGCCCCCCCCGTCCGCCTTCGTGCATCACCCAGCGCACTTCGTCTGATTTTGAAAAATCTTTCAGGACAGCACCGGTTTCGGCGTCCTTGACAAGCGTTCCAGGGGGAATGGGGATGTAGACGGGGTCACCGTTTTTTCCGTGACGTTTCTCACCAAGACCAGGACCGCCATTACCGGCAAACCAGTGCCTTTTCATTCGTAAATGCGAGAGAGTACGGAGATTTTGCTTCACTTGAAAGACGACGTCGCCACTCCGCCCCCCATCACCGCCGTCTGGTCCCCCATAGGGTACAAACTTTTCGCGGCGAAAGGAAACGGCGCCTGCACCACCGTGCCCAGATGAAACCTCGATCGTGGTTTCGTCGACAAAGCCTTCCAATTCTTTTGATCAGTTCGCTGACGGGACGATTCGGACGGTTTTCTTTCCCCGGCGTTCACCAAAAGCAACACTTCCGTGAACGAGGGCGAAGAGCGTGTGGTCACGCCCCATGCCGACGTTGTCACCGGCGTGAAACTTGGTTCCCCGCTGACGAACGATGATTTCGCCGGCCAGGACGTCCTGACCGCCGAAACGTTTGACACCCAGCATCTTAGGATTTGAATCGCGTCCGTTTTTTGAACTGCCGGCACCTTTTTTATGAGCCATGAAACGACCTCCCGGTATGGCGACGATATTGTATATTTACATGGTCAGGGAACTCCCTGGCCAGATCTTCAAGTCCCCGCAACAAAAACCACGACCAAGCCTCGTAGCGGGCGTAAGCCTGAGGGTCGACGTTTTCCAGCGCCCACGCAGCTTTTCCTTCTTTTTCAGCACCCTGAAGCGCCACGACACCCGGTTCGGCTTCGTTCAGCTCCAGAAAAGTCCTCACTAAAGCCGAAGCCGCCGCACAGACAATATCGGTTCCCTTCAACGAGAAACCCGAGTGGCCATCGACCCAAAACTCCTTGAGGAGGGAATCTTCAGCCAGAACGATGTCGACGCGGATCAAAGCGGACTCGGCAGAAATCAGCCTAAAACGTCTTCAACCTTGATCATCGTGTAAGGTTGGCGATGCCCGATCAGCTTGTGAAACGACTTGCGGCGCTTCACCTTGTAGGAATAAACCTTGGCAGCACGCATCTGTGAATCGACGACGGCCTTGACCTTCGCCCCTTGAACAAACGGGGAACCAATTTTTACTTCCCCACTTCCACCAACAAGAAGGACGGAATCAAACTCCAAGGAAGTGCCGTTTTCAGCATCGATATGGTCAATTTGCAGTAGAGCACCCTTTTCGGCTTTGAATTGACGACCTTTAATTTCCACCAACGCGTACATAAAATCCCTCAAATAAATAAATTTCAGGGGCAGTTATAGCACATGCCCCCGATTGTAGCAAGAGACAGGCCCCCCCGCCCTACGACTTCAAGAAGCGGTCGATCTGACGAGCGGCGCCACGCCCCTCCTGAATCGCCCAAACGACCAGAGATTGACCCCGGCGGGCATCCCCGGCGGCAAACACCTTGGGGACGCTTGTGGCAAACTTGCCGTAGTCGGCTTTGACGTTGCTTCTGGGGTCCTGTTCGACGGCCAGACCTTTCAGCAACTCTTCTTCAGGCCCTAGAAAACCCAGGGCTAAAAAGACCAAATCGGCCTCCCAAGTCCTTTCGGTACCGGGGATTTCAGTCATTTTCCAGGCACCTTTTTCGTCTTTTTCCCACCGCAGGTCGATGGTTTTAAGTCCCGTGAGTTCGCCCTTGTCATTCCCCAAAAATTCCTTGGTGGCAATCGAAAAAACCCTGGGGTCTTTTCCAAAACGGGCCACAGCCTCGCTATGACCGTAGTCGGCCTTAAAAAGCCGGGGGTAGGTCGGCCAAGGAAACTCTTCTGTTCTTTCCGAGCTCGGCTGGGGCAAGACCTCAAAGTTGGCCAAAGAGACGCATCCGTGCCTGAGGCTCGTCCCCAAGCAGTCATTTCCCGTGTCACCTCCGCCGATGACGATGACTTTTTTTCCCTTGGCGTTGATAAACTTGCCGTCTTGAAGCTGAGAATCGAGAAGGCTTTTGGTGTTTGCGGCAAGGAATTCCATGGCAAAGTGCACGCCTTTCAAAGCTCGTCCAGGGACGGGAAGATCGCGCGGACGGGTTGCTCCCGTGGCCAAAAGCACGGCGTCAAAACTTGCCAGGAGTTCGGAGGCCGGAAGGTCTTTTCCGACGCTCACCCCTGTCCTGAAATTCACGCCTTCGCTTTTCAAAATGTTGACGCGTTTTTCCACCAACTTTTTTTCGAGCTTCATGTTGGGGATGCCGTACATCAACAGCCCGCCGATCCGGTCGGCGCGCTCAAAGACGGTGACCTCGTGCCCCGATTGATTGAGCTCATCGGCGGCAGCCAGTCCCGAAGGGCCCGAACCGATGACGGCAACCTTTTTTCCGGAACGTTTTAAGGGAAGGCGGGGAACCATCCAGCCTTTTTCCCAGGCGTTGTCGATGATCCAGGCCTCATTGTCCTTGATGGTGACGGCAGGAGAGGTGATGCCCAAAACACAGGCGGTCTCACACGGTGCAGGACAGACACGGCCCGTAAATTCGGGAAAGTTATTGGTTTTACGTAAGCGAAGGAAGGCTTCGTAGTCTTGCCCGCGAAAGATCAGGTCGTTCCATTCGGGAATCAGGTTGTCGACGGGACAGCCGTAGCTCGATTGACAGAAGGGAACACCGCAGTCCATGCAACGGGCGCCCTGGTCGCGGCGCTCTTTTTCGGATAGGGGCAAAAGAAACTCGCTGAAATCTTTGACACGGGCGAGCGGATCGCGGTCTTTGACCTTTTTTCGCTCAAATTCAAGAAAACCGGTAGGTTTACCCATCACTTTACCTCCGCTGTTTGGGCCTTTTGGGCTGTCAAAACTTTTTTGTAATCGGTCGGCATCACCGTGACAAACTGGGTCGAAGCCGTATCCCACTGGGCCAGCAGGGCTTCGGCGACCTCGGATCCCGTCAGCTTGTAGTGCTTTTGAACCAGCTGCTGAATGAGAGTCAGATCTTCGGGGCTCACAGCTTCAAGCTCGACCATTTGCGTGTTCAGTTTATGGGCGACTTCCTTTTTCGGATCCCAGAGGTGGGCTACTCCGCCCGACATCCCGGCTGCAAAGTTGCGGCCTGTGGTCCCGAGGATCAGCACGCGGCCCTGCGTCATGTACTCGCAGCCGTGGTCGCCCACACCCTCAACGACGACCGTCGCACCTGAGTTACGGACACAGAAACGTTCTGCAGCAACGCCGCGGATGAAGGCTTCGCCTCCCGTCGCCCCGTAAAAGGCTACATTCCCGACGATGATGTTTTCGCTGGCTTTGTACGTCGCTTCAGGCGGTGGCGCGATGACCAGGCGGCCCCCTGAAAGGCCCTTGCCCACGTAGTCGTTGGCGTCGCCTTGCAAAAAGAAACTCACGCCTCGGGCCAACCAGGCTCCAAAACTCTGACCGGCGTGTCCTTGGAAGCGCACCTCGATCGTGTCGGGCGGCAAGCCCTCGGCCCCCCAGCGGTTGGCGATCTCGTGGCTGAGCCGGGTGCCGCAGGAACGGTCGATGTTCGTAATTTTGTGCTGCAGACGAACGGCCGACTTGTTTTCAAGGGCCGCTTTTGCCTCGGCAATGAGCTGGTTGTCGAGGATCCTCTCAAGACCGTGATCCTGTTTTTGTGTGCAGTAGAGGCCCGCCTCGGGGTAGGGCTTACGCGCCGGTGTCAGCAAGAGCGAAAGGTCAACGTTTTTGCTCTTCCAGTTCCGCACGGCGGAGTCGGATTCCAAGAGGTCCACCCGGCCGATGAGCTGATCGAACTTTTCAATTCCTAGACTGGCCATGATCACCCGGACTTCTTCGGCGATAAAGTGAAAAAATCTTTCCACGTACTCGGGTTTGCCCCGGAAACGTTCCCGTAAAACAGGATCCTGGGTCGCAATCCCCACGGGGCAGGTGTTCTTATGGCATTTTCGCATCATGATGCAGCCCAGAGTGATCAGCGGGCCCGTCGAAAAGCCCATTTCTTCGGCACCTAAAAGAGCTGCGATCACGACGTCGCGGCCAGTTTTCAGCTGCCCGTCGGTTTGGATTCGCACCCGTGAGCGCAGGTCGTTCATGACCAGGGTCTGGTGCGTTTCAGCGAGACCCAGCTCCCAGGGAAGCCCGGCATTTTTCACCCCCGTCAGAGGCGAGGCGCCCGTTCCCCCTTCGTGGCCCGAAATCAGGATGTGGTCGGCGTGCCCCTTGGCGACGCCC
>JABEVL010000195.1 GCA_013043995.1 Spirochaetales bacterium
GTCGTGCACCGACGGCGTGCAGACCGAAAGCAACGGATATTTTTGCACAGGAATCCAAGGCTGAGCTGGGGCATTCCAATCTCGGGCCCAGCGCACCACCCTCAGACTCAGGATGTCGAGGTCTTGGAGAACGGGAGGAACGCAGTCCGGGATGCTGCCCAGGTCTTCGGCGCAAACGAGCATTTCTGTAGTTTGCCGCATCATCCCCAGAAGACGCCGGCCTTGTTCGGCCCAAAGACCCATCGAAGCTTCGGCGTGCTCCCGGATCAGGCGATCGAAGTTCCATTTTTCCTCGTTGTTCAAGCTGGCGTAGGCGCGGGTGGAGTAATACAGGGCCGAGGTGAGGTAGGACTCGGGACCGTTCTTGAGCAAGGTTCGGTTCCTGAACCAGGCTAAAAGGCTGAATTTCGCAGTTTCAGAAACTCTCAGTTCCCCCAGGGCCTTTTCTCCTTGAATTTCTGGTTTAAACCTGTAGAGGTCTTCGTTTCCAACCTGAACTAGGGCTTGGTCGATGACGCTCGGTGCCTCGTCGCTCAGGCGTTCCCGGATTTCAACACCAAAAATGTGCGGCTCGGACATCCAGACCAACCGGGCTTCGTTGAAACCCAGGGCGGCGAGTTGCTCCTGGGAAAAACTCAGGGACGGCTCGAAGTGGCCCAGCTGGGCCGTTCCGTTTGCCGACGGGGTCACCCAGAGGCGAAAAAACCCCAGAACGTGGTCAATCCTGTAAGCGTGGTAAAACTGGTCTGCGTTCAAAAGGCGTTGTTTCCACCAGGAATAGCCGTCTTTCGCCAGGGCATCCCACTTGAACGACGGAAAACCCCAACTTTGTCCTGCGGGATTTTCACCGTCCGGCGGCGACCCGGCCCGCCAAGTCAGGTCGAAAAACTCGGGGTGGGACCAGACGTCGGCGCTGTCTTCGTTCAGCAGGATAGGAATATCCCCCTTCACGGCGACGCCCAGTTCCGCACACGCCCTGGTCGCTCCTCGAAACTGCGTCTGGGCCTGGATTTGTAGCCAGGCATAGAACCCTGCCTCGTTGCCCAGCTTTTTCAACAGAGCCGGGATTTCTGAGGGCGGCACTTCTTCCGGCCAGGACTGCCACCCTGCGTAATTCCAGCGGGCCCGCAGGGCCGAGAAAACGACGTAGGCAGCTCCCCAAGGGTTTTCCTTCAGCCACGTTTTGTAGGCCTGCTCCCAACCCGGAGAGGTGGCGGCCTGTTCAAACAGGGCGTGCAAGATCGGCAGTTTTCGCTTGAGGATTTCGTTCTGGGGAACCCTGGACGCCGTGTTCCATTCGCTGCGTAGGGCTGTTATCGCTTTTTTTTGGGACTCGGCCCCCTGAAGATCGTCGAGTCTTAAAAAAACAGGGTGGAGGGCAAAGGCACTCAGGGCGTTGTAAGGTGAGTTTTCAAAGCCGGTGTCGTTGACGGGTAAAAGCTGGATGACGTCCCAACCGGCCTTGGCCGCAAACTGGGCCGCCAACACCAGGTCAGGGAACTCGCCCACCCCGGCACTCAGGTGGGATCGCAAAGCCGACAAAGGAAAGCTCACACCCGCCAGGTACGGCCGATCGTGGGGAAACTTCATGAAAAACCTCTAGCTAATCCTAGATGAGCTGACCAGCACCGTCAAGCAAAACCAGAGTCTTCGAGTTCCCTGATTTGATCACGCACCTGGGCCGCCTGTTCGTAGTTCTCCTGGGCGACCAACCTTTCGAGCCTCGTCCTGAGGTTTTCTAATTGCGCTTCTTTTCTTGCGGCAAGGTCGGCCTGGACTAACTGTTCTTCTTCGGATTCTTCTGGTTCTTCGGGGGTTTCGGCAGAGGCCTGACGCAGCTGGTCCATGGCAATGCCCGATTCGGCGACCAGTTCGGACTCAATAAAGATCGGGCACGACGCCCGGACGGCCAGGGCCAAAGCATCGGAGGGACGGGCGTCGACTTCGGTCATTTTCCCGACGTGTTCCAGCACAAGGTTGGCGTAGTAGGTTCCTTCAGAAAGCGTATGGATGACGACGCGCAGGAGCTTGGCGTTGAGTTCACCCAAAAGGTGCAGCATCAGGTCGTGGGTGAGCGGACGGGGGATGTCGACCTCGCCCAGACCCAAAAGGATGTTCTGAGCTTCGAGGGGACCGATGAAAATGGGGACAGCCCGGTCGCCTACCAGAGGTTTTACAAGGACGGCGTTGCCCTGGTCAGTTTTGGCCACGGTCCATATTTCGGCTTCGATCAGCATCAGGGCTCCCTCTTTGACGAAGTCTGAAGATAGTGAATCAGAGTGTCAAAATCGAGGTACCCTTTAGCCAGGGCAATTTCCCCAAAGAGCCTCTTGTCCCCTGAATTCTGAAGTGATAGAACTTCGTCGCACTGAGAAGAGGAAAGGACGCCGATGCGAACCAACCCTTCGCCGATTTTCTCTTGATAATGATTCATCGCCGCCTCCATGTTCTCGTCCGTTTTTCCACGGAAAAAGCCTGTTCGTGACAACATCGTCTGGATTTTTCGGATCAAATCCGGACGTGAAAGAGCCTCCTGGGCGACACCGCTTTTGATCGCGGCTTCGGCCACGCCCAGGGCCACGGCAAACGCCAGCGAGGGGTGAAACGGGGGCGGGACGATGACACCGCGGCGGCGTTCCTGGTCAGGAACAAGGCCCGCAATGGCCTGAGCCGCAGCCAGTTTCATGGCCTGATTCACCTCGGTGGCGCGCACGTCCAAGGCCCCCCGAAAGATCCCTGGAAAAGCTAAAACGTTGTTGATCTGATTCGGGAGGTCGGAACGTCCCGTTGCGACAACCTTTGCGCCTGCGGCACGCGCCTCGTCAGGAAGAATTTCAGGGTCAGGATTGGCAAGGGCAAAAACCACGGGTGAAGGCCCCATCGCTTTGATCCAAGCCGGTTCCAGCAACCGGGGAGCACTCACGCCGATAAAAACGTCGGCACCCCGGAGCGCCGTTTCAAGACGGCCACAGAGTCCCCGGGGGTTGGTCATTCCCGCCAGCTCGCCCATCGCCGGATTGAGGGCAGGGTCACCGGCCAAGAGTATCCCGGCACGGTCGCAGACCACGACGTCGCTCACGCCCGCCGAAAGGAGCATTTTGGAAATGGCCGTACCCGCGGCTCCGGCACCGTTGACGACCACGCGCAAATCTTTCAGAGGTTTTTCAATCAACTGCGCCGCATTCATCAAACCTGCTAAAACGACGATGGCGGTGCCGTGCTGATCGTCGTGAAAAACAGGGATCGACAGGGAGTCCTGCAGGGCTTTTTCGATCTCGAAGCACCGCGGGGCCGAGATGTCCTCAAGGTTAATTCCTCCAAAACTGGGAGCCAAGGCGCGGACGGTGCGCACGATCTCGTCCGAATCCTGGGTTGCCAGAACCAGGGGGAAGGCGTCGATGCCCGCAAAATCCTTGAAAAGAAGAGCCTTACCTTCCATCACGGGAAGCCCGGCCTCAGGCCCGATATTGCCCAGACCCAGCACAGCACTGCCATCGCTGACCACCGCCACCAGGTTCCCCTTTCCCGTGTAGTTGTACACAAGCCCAGGGTCCCTGGCGATAGCACGGCAGGGAGCCGCAACGCCGGGCGTGTAGAGCAAAGCCAGATCCTTGGGTCCGCCGACGTGACGTTTGGGAACTGTCGCCAGTTTTCCACGGAGTTTTTCGTGCAACTCCAGCGACGCTTGGTCAATTTCATGCATGAATTCAGTTTAGGGGAAAAGGAAGGAAACGACAAGCCGACGAGGCGCCCACCCGGCTATTCTGAAAAGGTGACACGGTTGCGGCCGGCTTCTTTTGAACGGTACATCGCTTGGTCGACGCGTTCGATAAAAGGCTGGGAGGAAAGGTCCCTTTTGGGTTGGAATTCGGCCACACCCAGGGAAACCGTCACCGAAAGGCGGTGAGAATTGAAAACTACGACGTTCGTTTCGATCGCCTGGCGGACCCGTTCGGCAACCTCAACGGCCTGCAGCATGCCGGCCTCGGGCAGCAGGACGATGAATTCTTCCCCCCCGTAGCGTGCGGCCAAGTCCATGGAACGCACATTTTCAAAAAGCGTCTTGGCGACAGCTTTGAGGACTTCGTCTCCGGCCAAATGCCCGAAAGTATCGTTCAAACGTTTAAAGTGGTCGATGTCGAGCATGATGCTCGAAAAAATAGGCCGGCCTTCTTCCCAGTTCTGGATTTTTTCCTGGAGGGAATTCAAAAAGACGTGCTTGAGCTTGAGCTTGGTCATCATGTCGGTCGTGGTCATTTCAAAAAGAAAGGCGTTGTGCATGGCGATCGCCGCAAAACTCCCGAGGTTGAGCAAGTAAGCCATGTCGCGCTCGTTGAAGGCGCTGCCATCGATCTTTTCCCCCAGGATCAGCAAACCGTTGATCGTCCCCTTGGCCCGAAGCGGGACGATGATGCTCGGTTCGATGGCTTGAAGGACTTCAATTTCGTGATTCTTTGGCAGGGCATGGACAAGCTCGGAGAGCGTATGACAACGGAAATGGGTATTGAGGTATTCGATCAGGGGACTGCGTTCCCCCAGCGAATATTCTCGGTTATGGTCGATCTCAAAGCCCAGAAAACCACGGTGCAGAGTGAAATCCGTCGAATCGATGCTCTTTTTTGAAAAAAAGGCCGCCTTCATGACGGCAAGGGCACCCAGACAGGTGTAAAGGATTGAATCGTTGAGGATGCTGTAGTCGAGGGTTGAACTGAGGCTCTTGCTGATTTCCAACAGGTTCTTCAGGTCGAAGATTTCTTTTTCGAGGTCCTGTTTGGTAACCTTATGGGCAAGGGTGACACTCATTCGATTTTTATCCACTATTTCCAGTAGTCGACAGCATTTTCAAAGACTTTAAGGCCGAGTGGTTCTACGGTCTTCCGCCGGCGCCATTGGGGGTGTAAAACACGGCAAAGAAAGGCTTCGGGGTGGGGCATGAGGCCGAAAACGCGTCCTGTGGGGTCCGTCAGCCCCCCCACACCGTCTTCTGAACCATTGGGATTCTCTCCTGCGTAGGTCAGGGCAACGAGGTTCTGGTCCTGGAGCTGCCGTCTGATCGACGCGTTGAGGGTCACGAATCGGCCTTCCCCGTGACGGATGGGCAAGTCCGCCTCGGCGAGTCCGCGCAACCAGGGGCTCGAGTTCTTGCCGTTGTACTGGACACGAACCCAACGGTCTTGAAAAAGACCCTTTTCGTTGCTGATGAGCGACACCGTGGGCGTCCAGCGCCCGTCCAGGTTGGGCAGGAGGCCCATTTTGACGAGGGTTTGAAATCCGTTGCAAATTCCCACCACCAAACCGCCCCGGGCGACAAAGGCGTCCAGCTCGTCCCTGAGCTGGGACTTCACCAGCTGACCCAAAACCCGGCCTGAGCCGAGGTGGTCGCCAAAGCTGAAGCCTCCAGGAAAAGCCAGGACTTGCAGTTCAGCCAGCCGGGCCTTTTTTTCGGCCAGGCCGGTGACGTTGATCCATTCAGGGACAGCCCCCGCCAGTTCAAAGGCCTGCCCCAGCTCGACGTCGGCGTTGATGCCGAAACCCGTCATGATGCCCACTTTGACCATATTTACCTCACACCAATCCGGCCAGGGTGTTCCAGGCCTTTAAAAGTTCGTCAAGCTCTACCCGGAGCACGGGTTTACCCCGGCTTTCAACGACAAGGCGCGGTTCTTCGGTCACGGCGCCCAGGATCGCCATCGGCGCCGTACCCAGCAATTTTTGAAACTCTTGCAGGTGGGAAGGACTCACCGTCAAAAGAAAACGCGACGGAGTTTCACTAAAAAGAATCTCGGTATCGCTGGACTGAGTCCGGAGAAAGCCCGGTATTTCGTCAAGGGAGACCAGGACTCCCAACCTCCCCCCGATCACGGATTCGGCCAGGGCGACGGCCAGACCACCGTCCGAAAGATCGTGAGCGCTTTGAACCAGACCCTTCTGAACAGCCCTGGAAAGAGCCTTGTAATAAGGAAGAACGCGCTGGGGAAAAACGCTCGGCACCCCCGGCAGAGACCGGCCCGAGATTTTTTCTGCGATCGTTCCTGCAAGTTCTGAACGGGTCTCCCCCAGCAAAATCACCAGGTCACCCGACTTGAGAAAATCTGTCGTGCAGACCTTGTGAACGTCGTCCAAACTTCCCATCAAGGAGATCAAAAGCGTCGGGCGGATCGAAACTTTTTTTCCGTTCATCACCGCGTCGTTTTTCATGGAATCTTTGCCCGAAATCAAAGGCAGTCCGTAGGCAAGGCA
>JABEVL010000196.1 GCA_013043995.1 Spirochaetales bacterium
ACGCCCGATTGACCGACAACCGCAGACACGACCCCTTGAAGGTGATCTTTGAGTTCTTCCACGCCTTCTCCGGTCTTGGCCGAACAAAGGTGGACGTCCAGGCCCCATTCTTGGTAGGTCGCCAAGCGGTCTTCCACCTCGGCGTCCAGGCCCTGGTCGGCCTTGTTCACCACGAGAAGGGCCGACAGGTTTTCGATTTGAGCCATCAGTAAGGCTCTGTCAAGAAATCGGGGGCGGAACGGGGGAGACACCGGCGAGGTGACAAGGATTAGACGATCAAGATTCACTGCCAACGTCTGAGGCAAAGATTTTTTCTTGTTCCAACGGCTGTAGGCGTTGCGCCGGGGCTTCCGGGCCAGGATCATCCCGGAGTTCGGCCCCGAAGGCTCCCATTCTACTTCGTCCCCAGGGGACAGAGGATTGTACTCACCGTCACTTTCCTTGAGCACCTTGCCTTTTAACCGACATTCCCAAATCCTGGATTCTGCCCACACGCCGAAGATGTTTTGGATACCCCAGTGGACGACACCTTCCGCCATTAAAGAACCCAGACCCCGCCAAAATCCAGTGCGAACTTCTGGGCAAAGTACCTGTATTTGCGCTCCAAATCGGCCATTTCCCCAGCTGTGGCCGTTTTGGGGGCTGTGCAATAAAGGCGGTCGGGTCCGCTTCGACGTTCAGCCAGCCCACCGATAGACTCCAGCACGTCTCGGGTCCGCCGCCCTACCCCGTCGCGGCTATCCACAAGCAGGGCCCCCGAGGGGAGAACCTTTTTAAGTTCGTCTTCGACGTGCAGAAAATGCGTGCACGCCAGGACAACGGTGTCGACGGCAGAATGGGAAAGTTCGTCGGACCAATGCTTGAGCACCTCGGCCCGGCGATGGGGGTCAGGGCGGAGGTAATCCTCCTCAACGATATCCACAAGGTCGGGCGCGGCAAAACCGATCACAGTTTGCCCCTGGCAGTAGCGGCCGATTAAATCGTTCAGGTAGGGTCCTTCGATGGTCTGACGGGTGGCCAGGACGCCAATGCGTCCCGAGCGGGTCAGCCCAGCGGCAGTTTTCACCGCGGGGACCACGCCAACGATAGGAAAGCTAAAAGTCGCTCGAAGTGGCTCCAACGCCACAACCGAAGCCGTGTTGCAGGCAACGACCAGCAACTTGGGATCACAGCGTTCGACAAGCGCCCGCGTTGCTTCCAAGACAGCCCGGATGACCTCTTGAGCAGTCTTTTCCCCGTAGGGGAAATTTTTACGGTCGGCAAGGTAGACGAGGGTTTCATCCTTCAGGTGATCCTTCAACCAGGCTAGGTAGGGCAGACCCCCAATACCAGAATCCAGAACGGCAACGGGCTTTTCCTTCATGGCTCCATTCTATGTGAAGCCAAAATACTTGTAAATAAACGCTGGCCCCATTACATTTATTATATGTTTGCTAATCCACTCTTGGACGGTCTTCAGTTTTCCAAAGAACCATCCCCCTTTGTCATCACCATTTTTGGTGCGACGGGTGATTTAACAAGGCGTAAACTGATTCCTGCGCTTTTTTCGCTCTTCCTTAAGGGAAATATTTCCCAATTTAAGATCGTCGGTTTTGCCCGGCGTCCTTGGACCACACAAAGTTTTCAGGACGAGGTCCGTCAGATGATTGCTGGCGGACCTTTTGCCTCGGTGCCCGAAGGGCTAAAACTGGCTTTTCTTGAAAAACTTGACTACGTGAGTTCGACGTTTGATGCCGCCGAGGGCTATGCCAAGCTGTCTCAAATCGTTCAGGGGTGGGAAGGCCGCTTGTTCTACCTTTCCACACCGCCCGACGAATACGAGCCCATCATTCGGAACCTGGGGGCCCAGAACCTCAACGAAGCGACCCGGGGTTATAGCCGGATTATCGTGGAAAAACCCTTCGGCAGGGATTTGGCGACGGCCAAAGAACTGAACGATATTCTCGCCACGGTTTTCGAAGAAAACCAGATCTACAGGATCGACCACTACCTAGGCAAGGAAACGGTGCAGAACATCCTGGTCTTGCGCTTCGGTAACGGCATTTTCGAACCCCTGTGGAACAACCGCTACATCGACCATATCCAGATTACTGTTGCCGAATCGCTGGGTGTCGGAACCCGCGGCAACTACTACGAAAAGTCAGGGGCTCTACGCGACATGGTTCAGAGCCATATTTTTCAGCTCATGGCGCTTTTGACGATGGAACCGCCCAACGACCTCTCCCCAGACACGATCAGAACCGAGAAAGTGAAAATCCTCAAAAGCCTCAGGCCCATCACCTTCAAGGACGTGAGCAAGTACACGGTCCGCGGTCAGTATTCGGAGGGGATTGTCCAGGGCCAGCCCGTCAAGGGCTATCTTGAAGAAGAAGGCGTCGACCCGAACTCCAGAACCGAGACTTTCGTGGCCTTGAAGATCTTTTTGGACACCTGGCGCTGGGAAGGCGTTCCCATCTTTATCCGAACAGGAAAAAGTCTCGGCAGGCGAGTCAGCGAAGTGGCCATTTCGTTCAAGGAACCGCCCCTTCACATTTTCAAGAACCGAGGCAGTGATACCTGGAACAATACCCTGGTGATTCACATTCAGCCCGAAGAAGGGATCACCTTCAACATCAACGCCAAAATTCCCGGCTACACGACGCAGGTTCGCCCCGTCAACATGGATTTTGCATACGGCAATGCGTTTGGTGAGGCAACCCCCGAAGCCTACGAACGCCTTTTGCTCGATGCCCTTGTCGGTGATTCAACGCTTTATACCCGGCGCGACGATATTGAAACCAGCTGGGCCTTTATCACGAGGATCCTCCAGGGCTGGGCCGAGGATCCCAACCCCCTTCCCCAGTACCGTGCCGGAGGGTCGGGGCCCGATGAAGCCAAGAATCTTCTGGGTTCCCTGCATCAAAAGTGGAGAAAACTATGAAACGCTACGCTGACCCGCAAGCCGTGGAACAACAACTCAGAAAAATTCAACAGGAAATCTCTCCTAATGAGGCCAGGACCAACCTTTTCAACCTGGTCGTCTACGTCTCGGACCACGATGACAGGCTCTTGATCGAAGCGCTCAACTACCTTCACGGAAAGCGTCCCACCCGCGTGATCGTCATACGCCGCAATCACGGGGGAGTGACCCATACGGACGTTACGGCTCGCTGTGTTCCTGATGAGAACGACAAGGTCCTTTGCATCCAGGAAATTGTGATTTTTTCGGGCGACGACAAGGCCGGGGAAGTGCCTGAAACCTGGGCGCCCCTGTTGATTCGTGAAATCCCCGTTTTTGTTTGGTGGCTCGACAAACTCGACGCTGCCCCCGTCCCGCAGTTTTTTGACGATTTCGCCGACCGTTGCTTTGTTGACTCGGGCTTTTCCGACAAGCCGTTTGAGTTCTTTGAAAGCCTCAGCTCCCGCCTCCCGATACTCAAGACTCCTCTTTCAGACTTCGCTTGGGTCCGGCTTGCCCCCTTGATGAAAGTTACAGCTAATTTCTTTAATCCCCAAGAAATGCGCGAAAAACTCGCGGATGTTTCCAAGGTTCACCTTGAAGGAGCTGAGGCGGCGGAAGCGCTTTTGTTCTTTCAATGGCTAAGAACAAAAATGGATTGGAAAGGCCCCACCTTTCCCGAAGGTCAACTCTGGCGGCTCCTCAGCAACAACCAACCCGTTGAACTTCTTCACACTTCCCAAGCTCCCCTCGACAAGGGATTTTCCTTGACTTTTGAAACACGCCAGGGCGAAAAACTCTCTCTTAAGGACACGGGCGAAGGCTTCGTTGTGGCTCGCGGTTCTGAAAATATGGAGTATACTTCGATTTTTCGGCTTCCCAGCATGGGGGAAGCCCTTTTGCAAGAAGTCGACAAGAACGCCTCGGACCGTCTTTATTATGAGGCCCTTGAAAACTGGTAAAACGGGCAAACTGAGCCCTCACGACCGAGAAAAATTTCTCCTACGAAGCTGAAATTTTGTCGATCAGGATGCTTTTTTTGTCTTCGGAAAGCCTGAACACCTTTCCCCGCATCTTAGAGGTGATAGGAAGCTTGGCCCAGCCCATCTCAATCGTCACCCCTGGATAGAGGTCGCCGCTGACCACGAGTTCTGTGGCCTTGGTGTTGAACAACAAATTGGAAAGGGTGTTGATTTCCTCGACTAGGGCGGCTAGCTTTTCTCGGAGTTGTTCCTCGTACTGTTCTGAGCGTGGGGCACCAGATTCCTCAAGACGGCTCTTTAAAGCAAACAGGCGTTCTTCTTCTTTCTTGTACTCTTCGCGTACCTGCTCCAGCCGACGGTGAACGGCAAAGTCGGTTCCAACGACGACGTGACAGGTGCCGTGTTCATTACCGAGCTGAGCCACGTGGATTGAGCCTTTCGACATGACCAAAGAGGAAACAAATTTGCACCCCTCAGGAGCCTGAATTTCACCATTGCAGTACAATCGCGAATGCAAAATAGCTTTGTGAACGAGGGCGTTTCCTAGCACCTCCACCTGAACATTCTCAAGGTAGAGAGCTTCAAACTGGCCGCCGACCCTCACGATGCCGGGTTTTTTTCCAATGACACCAGCTGAACAATGCAGATCCTTTTTGCACATCACCTCGGAGGCGTCCAGGGTTTCCTTGACCGTGATCGATCCCCCTGAAACCAGCTTAAAACCATCCTGAATGACGCCGCCAACGAGGATGTTGCCGGGAAAAACAACGTGACCTGTGGAATAGTCGACCCCCCCCTTGATTTCAAGCGTATCAGAAACGTCAAAAACGTCGCCTTCGATCAAAAAGCGGCCCGCACAGGCTGCGAAAACCTTTCCATGGGCAAAAATCGTGTGGGGGCCCGGTTTAAAAAACTTGACTTCCTTTTTTCCGGGTGGGATATCCTTGCCGGTCACACTCCTTCCCGGCCGACCTTCCCGAAGAGGATACGCCCGTGCCAGGAGTTCTCCCTTTTTGACGATCACAAAGGGGCTGAACTCCTTATAATCGACGCTGAGATTTTTTTCCTGGGGAAAATGGTGCTGATAAAGCAAGGGCTCGAGTTTAAGAAAGGCCGGCCGGCTCCCTTTCGGAGGCGTTCCGCGTGCCAGAACGACGCCTTGGAGTCTTTTGTGTTCCATGTTGCACTGAAAGATCGCCTCTTGAATCGAGCGTTCCTGAAAACCTGAGGTGACGCCTAAGCCGTTCAAAGCTTCGATGAACTCGCTGAAGGTTAGCTGGTGGGCGCTGGACGAGGTCGGTGGGTGAAAAGTTCCCCAGAGGGTCATTTCGTCTTCTGCGATAAAAAGATCAACGCCGGCACCACCTTCCACACCGCCAATCGTCGAAAACAGAGGTCTGGGTTCCTCTTCTGAAAAGATTTGATCGGGCATCACAGACCTCCTCATCTCTTATCGGCACAATGACGATAAAAAAAAACCGTTCTGTCAACGGCTTAGCCGAGCGGAACGGTTTTTGTCAGGGAAAATACCTTTCGTCAGACATCAGACCCCAGAGCCTCCTCTGAAGGGAAATAAGGTCAGATTAAGCTGGCGAAATGGCTTCGGACGGGCATTCGCTGGCACAGGCACCGCAGTCGATGCAAATTTCCGGGTCAATCACGTAGATCGAACCTTCGGAAATCGCCTCAACGGGGCAGACCTCTTTGCAAGCTCCGCACGCAATACACGCGTCAGAAATTTTGTAAGCCATGATTCCACTCCTCGATCAGGGATATGCCCTATTGTACGAGTTTTGAGAAAATGCTCAAGCGAAAAGGAACCCAGCCCGGTGACTAGAAACGTCCTGACCGCCAAATGGAAATCAGCAAGGCAAAACCCAAAAGGCCGCTGCCCGACAGGGCGATGATGGAAAAAATGGGAATTCCGTTCCATAA
>JABEVL010000197.1 GCA_013043995.1 Spirochaetales bacterium
CCTTGGTGATGAAGATCGATGGAAAAAAAAACTGGTCATGAATCAGTCAGGCGGGATTAGATATCAGAATTGCCAAACTCTTCAATCAAATTATAGTCGTGCAACTTCCGGTGCAGGGTCTTGCGCCCTATCCCTAACACCTCTGCGGTCCGGCTTTTATTGCCACGTAGGTGAATCAGGGTTTGGCGGATAATCTCTTTTTCAGCCTGGTCCATGCTGACCCCCACCTCAAGGCGAATATACTGCCCGTCGTCGGCGGTACGAACAGCAGGGGGGAGGTCATCGAAGGTGATGATGTTGCCTTTGCAAAGGACAATAGAACTTTCCATGCAGTTGCGTAGTTCGCGGACATTACCCGGCCAAGAATAGTTGTACAAGGCCAAGCGTGCCTTGGGGTCAATCCCTTCTATGGTTTTGTGGTTCTCTTCGGCAATCTCGGTTAAAAAGGTGGCGGCCAGCAGGGGGATGTCCTCTTTACGTTCACGCAACGGCGGAATGTGGATATTCACGATGTTGAGGCGATAGTACAGATCCTCGCGAAAGCGTCCGGCCGCAATTTCTTTCTTGAGGTCGCGATTGGTGGCACTGATAACTCGCACATCCACTTCTAACGACTTTTCAGAACCGACCCGCTCAAACGATTTTTCTTGAAGAACTCGCAGGAGCTTGACCTGAACGCTGGGGTTAATTTCGCCAATTTCATCCAAAAAGATGGAACCACCGTCTGCCAGTTCAAAGCGTCCTTTTTTTTGTCCGACGGCGCCGGTAAACGAACCTTTTTCGTGGCCAAAGAGCTCGCTTTCCAGTAGGGTTTCGGTAAGCGCGGCACAGTGCGTTTTAATAAAGGGGCCCTCGCGCCGGTCCGAAAGGTGGTGAATCGCGTCGGCCACCAGTTCCTTACCAACACCACTTTCGCCGGTAATCAGGACCGAAGCTCTGGTACTGGCCACTTGGTTGATTACCTCAAACACTCGTTGCATCTGCGCCGACTTGCCTATGATCTGGGCAAACTGGCGCTTCTTTTCAAGTTTTTCAACCTCTTCTTTCAGGGCTTGGTGCTCTTTGGCTAAAACCCGCGTTTCGAGGGCGCGTTTGACTAGCAGGGAAAGCCGGTCCAGGTTCACCGGTTTGGTTAAAAAGTCATAGGCACCATGCCGCATCGCCGTTACCGCGTTTTCGACAGTCCCGTGTCCTGTCAGCACAATGATGGGGAGGTTGGGTTGGGTCGAGGTAATGTTCTTAATCAGCTCTTCACCGCTCAGACGAGGCATCTTGAGATCGGTAACTACCAAGTCCACGGGACGTTTTTGCACAAGCTCCCAGGCTTGTTTGCCGTCTTCGGCACCCAGCACTTCGTAACCGTCCAGTTCTAGGGCACGTATCAGCCCCTCACGGATATTCTTTTCATCGTCGACTACTAAAATCGTCAGATTCAAGGGACCTCTCCTTTGAAATCTAAGAGTTGAGGCGTTCGTGCCGGCCAAGGGAACAAAATCGTCACGGCCGTACCCACACCGACCTTTGAGGTGACGCGGATATCCGCGCCATGTTCTTTAACAATCTTGTAGACCATCGTCAGACCCAAGCCCGAACCAAAATCTTTGGTGGTAAAGTAGGGTTCAAAGATCTTTTCGAGCAACTCGGGGGGAATTCCTGAGCCCGTGTCGGTAACGATCACTTCTAACCCCGAAACCGTTCGTTTGCTCGTGACCGTCAGTGTGCCACCGTCGGGCATTGCGTGAAGCGAATTCTTGACGATATTTAAAAAGGCCTGTTTTAAAAAGCGCTCGTCTAACAAGACAGTATCGTCCCCGTCAGCCAAGGCTAATTTGACGTGGACACCGGCTTGGGCAAGCTCTTCATCCATGAACTCGACCAAATCTTTAAGAATCTTTCCGAGACTCCCCAACACCAGGTTGGTATCCATGGGGCGTACAGCAAACAAAAAATCAACCACAATGCCGTTTAGTCGTGAAATCTCTTCGTTGATGACGTCCAGGTCCTTGGCCATGGTCGCCAGAGCACTCGACGTTGGGTTTTTTAAGGCCCGTTGAATGAGCTGAATATGAATGCCGATGCTCCCCAGGGGGTTTTTAATTTCGTGGGCAACACCCGCCGCAAGGGTGGTCAAACTCGCCAGGCTCTCGGCTCGGCGCAAGCGGCTTTCACGACTTTTTCGCTCGGTAACATCTTGAATAAAAATAAGGGCCCCTTGGACATGCCCATCTTCCAGGAGCGGAAGGGGAAGAAAATTTAAAATCCGGGGGCCGTTGGACGCATCAAAAGTAAACTCTCGAGCAACCATGGGCTCTGTCGAGGTAAGAGTTTGCCTAAGGTACTCGGCCACCTCGCGGTCAACCGGGAGGTTCCAAATCGGCTTCTCGGAGGTTTCGACACTTGTCGACAGGCCCAAAAATCGTTCTGCCGCCTTGTTATGAAACAGTACCTTGTTGTCGGACGATAAGACGACCAACCCGCCGGGAATGGATTGCAAGCTGGCCTCGTAGAGTTGGTGTTCTGCGACAATATCTTTTAATAACTCCCCCAGCTGGCCCTTATCGAGGCGGGGGAGCTTTTCGAGAGCCTTTTTGATAAAACGGCTCACTGGATTTGCCTCGTCCGGTAAAACAGCGTTTCAATCAATAAAGATGCCGATAGGTTAAACTGGTCACGTCTGGTCGAGGTTTCTTGAATCAGGCGGAACATTCGGTCTGGTTCCCTAACGGGGGGCTGAGCACTGGCCAAGGGTTTGACCAGAGCCTGCAAAAAGGCTGTAAAGTTATCTTCTTCAGCCCAAAACTTAGCCTGCTCGTCGAACGGGTATACTGGTGAAGTCAGCGACGTATAGAAGGTCTCGGCCAAGGCTTCAAAGCCACCCTGCTTATCGGTCTCGAACGCCTGAAAGTACGAAACGAGATCAGGGACTTCACCGGTGGGCACATGAAACAGGGTCGAAAGCAACTGCTGTTGTTCTGCAGAGGTGCGTTCTACCAGGCTTAAGGCCCGCACGCGAGAAAGTATCGTCGGTAGAATGGCCCCTTTTTGGCTGGTTAACAACATGAAATAAGTGCCTTTGGGGGGTTCTTCCAGAATTTTCAGCAGGGCGTTGCGGGCCGATTCTTGCATCTTATCAGCGTTTTCTAAAATGACAAATTTGGCCTTTTGCGTGCTGGTCCCGCGTGCCCAGGCCGACAACCGGCGAACCTGCTGAATGGGTATTCCCGAGCCAGGCAGAACTTTTACCAAGGCTTGTGAGGCGGTTTCAATTTTGGGCAAAAGTAACTCCAACTGAGCGGCCTCGGGGATCGGGGTCGGTGGGTAGAGGGTTTCTAGCAAGTCGTTGAGGGCTTCAAGGTGATTCCAAGCGGATTTTAACTTTGCTTCGTCGCCCTCCCACAACAAGGGGTCAAAGCGTTTGAGCAATTTTTTGACCGCACGGATTAAAAAAAAGCGGCGGGCTTCCGAAGGCCTAGTCAATAACAACTGGCTTCCCGCCAAAATTTCGGGCAAAAAATTCTTGTTGCCGGTCAAGAAAAGGTCCGGATAATCGAGAGTGCGGTGAAGTCGGCAGGCCGGGCAAGAACAGGACCATTCAGCCGTTTTGTCACACGACAAAGCCCGGGCCGTTTCTAAGGCCACGGTGAGCTTTCCAGAACGGGCCGGGCCATGAAATAAAACTCCCGGGGGGAACGAGGCAGTTTGCACTTCTTGGGTGAGCAGACTGGTCAACCGATTCTGGAACAAAAGGTTATCGTACAAGGGGCTCGGTCTCCATGCATGACAAAATTCTTTTGGCAATCACAGTAGTAGCTTGTGCTCCAGCAAACGCTTTTTGGGCGTTCTTCATCTTGGTTCGTTTTTCGGGGTGGTCTAACAGGTCTTGAAGCTTTCGGTCAAATTGTGCCTCTCCTTCACGAGGTGTCCACTGCTCGGCGGCACCCCGGTTCGAAAAGTATTGCGCGTTACGTACTTGGTCGCCGCGTGAACCAACTTCGAGGGGAATCAAGAGCAGGGGTACCCCAACCGCGCAGGCTTCCCACAAAGTTCCCGCTCCGGCGCGGCCAAGGACCACGTCGGCACAGGCATACAGATCAGGCATTTCAGTGGTAAAAAACGGCCTGGAGCGGTACCATGCCGTATCGGCTGGTGGTGTCCAGTCCTTACCAGTTTGGTGAATCACGAATACCTTACCTGCCCATTGCTCTAGTCGAGCTTTAATCAGTTCGTTGATCTGGACGGCTCCTAGGCTTCCTCCCAGAACTACCACAACGGGAACGCCCTGTGGCAAGGACCAAGCCTGACGCAGAGCCTCTGGGTTGGCCTGTGAAAATTCGAAACGGACAGGGTTACCCGTGACCAGAAGACGTTCATGAACACTGGCCGGAAAATGCTGGACCGATTCGGGGTAGGGGACGCACACCCAACGACTTGACTTAAGGTTGAGCTTGGTGGCCAACCCCGGGTCAAAGTCCGATTCGTGACTCACGACGGGAATTTTTAGTGAGCGAGCCGCCCAGACTGGGGGAACGCTAACAAACCCCCCTTTCGAAAATACCACGCAAGGTTTGAAACGCTTTAAGAGCTTGCGAGCCGCAAAATAGCCATGAAGGATTTTGAACAGATCGGTGAGGTTTTTAAACGACAGGTACCGGCGTAATTTGCCCGACGGAATGCCGTAGAACTCTACACCTGCCTGTTCAACCAGGGTTTTCTCGAGGCCATCGTGGGAACCGATCCAGAGCAACCGGGCTGAAGTCAGCTGTTTAAGCTGAGCTAAGACCGCTAAGCCGGGGTAAACATGGCCGCCCGTGCCGCCTCCCGTGAAGACAATGACTTGCAGAAAGTCCCCCTTTTCCGTATCATGATTTTATCATGAAGAAAACGCTCGTGGCAATCTTAAGCCTAACGGCAGGGTTGGCTTGGGGACAAGCCAACCTCCCAGACTCTCAAACCTGGCTCAATTTTTTATCAGATTCAGACCGCGCAACGCTGGCGCAAAAAGGTGAGATTCTTGACTCCGCCTATCACGTCTCGGCGCTTGATTTGTACTCGGCTGGCCCTTGGGCGTTAAACGAAGCTCAGGCTTGGCAGGGGCGAACAACGACGGTTTCGGCAGAACTCTTGACAGTCCTCAACGCCCCCGACGCCGATAAACCCTTGTCAGAACGGCTGTTATCCGCTTTCAACGCCATGAATGCGGTCAGCACAATGAAGGGTACCACCTACTGGTCCACCATGCGCAAAGACTGGGAAACCCTGATTCTCGATAGCTACCGGGTTTCAGCTCCCGAAAAAGCTGACAGGCTCCCCGATGCCCACTTTACGTCAATTCCGCCGTACCTCAAAATGGTGGTTTTTCAAAAGGATAACAAACTAGGGGACGGCTTTACGTCGATCGAAATCACCTCTCAACCCGATGGTTTTTTTGTTACCATGAAAAACGTCGACCCCATGACCTATTTCTTCGTACCCTTGGTTGGTGCCGGCGATTTTCAAATGACCTTCTCAATCACTTTTCTTAAAGACAAGATTGCGGTCTACACCGTCATGGGGGCCAAAACCATCCAGTTCTTTGGCTTGGAACATACAAAAGACAAGTCCTTTCGCAACCGGATGATGGCCTTGGCGGGGTGGTTTACGCGTCAGCTGAAAGGAACCTCGTCCTAAATAAAAAGAATCCTCCGCGTAAAAAGGCGACTAAGTTTGCCAGTATTCCTCTCCTTGGGCTTTTCGCAAGGAGAGGGCTTCTTCTAAATCGTCATCTTTCAGACTGGGGCGGTTATCGAGGTCCGCCAGAGTGACTGCCAGGCGCAAGAGGGCTACCGCCCCCCTGCCAGACCAGGCTTCGCGCCGTACAGCTTCTCGCCAAAAGGTTTGTTGGCGGCTGTTCAAGGTGACTGACTTTTGCAGTTCTCCCCAGTCTCGCCAAGCGTTTTTCTCTTGCCCCGGTCGGGCTCGCCTTCGTTCCAGTGCGTTTTCTAACCGTTGACGTTCGTGACTCAGGTTGACTTTACCTTCGGGAGGGTATTCTTCGCCTGCTTCTAAAAATAGGCGGATATCCACACGGTCCATGAGTGCTCCCCCCAACCGGTCCCAGTATTTGCGAATAGCAACATGCCCACATAGACACACCCCTTCGCGTCGCCCGGCTTGCCCGCAGGGGCAAGCGTTGGCAGTAAGAAGCAACTGGAACCGCGCGGGGTAAACCAGCTGTCTTCCGGCTCGTGCTAAGCTGACCTGACCCTCTTCGAGTGGCTCGCGCAAAGTTTGCAAAAAGCTGGGCGAAAACTGCAGGGCTTCATCTAAAAATAAGACTCCACGATGAGCTAACGCCGCCTCACCTGGTTCGTTGGCTTTGCCTCCCCCTACTAAGCCCGCCACATTTGCCGCATGGTGGGGGGCTCGAAACGGTGCCTGGGGGTAAACAGAGTTAACCTCGCCTCGCAAAGATTTTAAACGGGCAACTTCCCAGGCTTCTTGCGGTTCCAAGGGCGGAAGGAGCTTTTGAAGGTACCTCCCTGCGACCGTTTTTCCTCCGCCTGGTGGTCCATACAACAAACAGGAATGTCCTCCGGCGGCGGCTGTTAGTAAGGCACGAAAGACACTGGGCCTGGGTGTCCAGCCGGGCCAGACGCCGGGCTGGGGCGAATACCCTGGTAGGGCGGTGACTCCTTGGGTGGTTGAGCCCTGTTGTTGCTTCAACTCTTCGACTAAAAGCGAAAAATGCGGGGCCGAGACAATGCGAAACCCCTCTACCGCCTCGGCCTCGGCACGGCAGACGGTAGGGAGCGCCGCTACCAAAAGGCCCTTTTCTCGAGCCCTAGCCAAAGCCGAAAGAATACCAGGAACGCCGCGCAATTGCCCGTCCAAGGCGAGCTCACCCACCGCCAACAGGGCGGGCACTGTACTGGGCAAAGTACTGCTGGCGGCCAAAAGGGCTAAAGCCATAGGTAAATCAAACCCCGATCCACTCTTAGGCAGGTCGGCCGGTGAAAGGTTGATCAAGATTCTTTGCTGAGGAAAGCTCAATCCCGAGCGACGCCAAGCGATACGGATGCGTTCCCGTGCTTCACGAACGGCTCCCGTAGGGAGCCCCACGATATCCATGCCCGGTATCCCCGGCCTTAGGTCAACCTCGACACGCACCAATTCGCCCTCGTAACCCAAGGGCACAAAACCGTAGACTTCCATAACCACCTCGTTCCTTGAAAAGAACAAGACCAGTCGAAGTTCCGCTTCAAAGGCTTTTAGCTATCGGTTGCGGTGACGGGGGCCTGACAGGGAAAGATCAACGAAAAGCGTGTTCCTTGTTTTTGGCGGGGGGGAGGGCTTTCGACCTGAACCCGACCCCTGTGCAAAACAATGATATGCTTGACAATTGATAGCCCCAGGCCGGTTCCTTCTTTTTCACGGCCCCGTTCGGTACGGTAAAACCGCTCAAATATACGTTCTTTTTCTTTTTCGGGAATGCCAGGGCCTTGGTCCTCG
>JABEVL010000021.1 GCA_013043995.1 Spirochaetales bacterium
AAAAATTCCTGGGGAAGAATACGGTAGAGCACCTCGTCACGGACATAATACAGTTCGTCCTGGGGTCCCCAGGCTGCGCTTTTTAAAAGACCGGAACCCAGGCGCCGCATCGCTTCGGCAGGGACCCTGTTCTGCTGCTTTTGGGCCATCGAGAAGTAGTACAAGGAACCCTCTTTTTCATAGACGAAGAACTGGCCGTCCGGGGACCAGAGGGCCGGAACAGACGTGTAGGAAAGCTCGACGTCCTTGCTGATCGTTTCCAGGGTTCCCGCGGCGACGTTCCACAGGTCAAGGTCCGCGCTCACGTCCGACGTGCGCACCAGAAATAGCGCCCAAGATCCATCGGGAGAGTAAGAGGAAGGGAGGAGCTTACCGGTTCCCAAAAGTGACTTTGAGGCAAACGACCAGGGAGAAACGTCGACCATGCCCGTTTTGCCCGCACGAAAAACCCCGAACCTGTTGGTGATCTGAACCTCCTGAAGCGGAGCAATCCACGTGGCGCTCTGAACCGGGAAGGTCAGGGTTTTCACCTTGCCGGACGTCAAATCCGCAAGAAACCAAGCCTTTTCGGGGGCGATGACCCGAGAATCGGAGCGCACAGAAAAGAGCAACCTTGAATCGGCACTGACCGAGAGGTCGCCAAAACTCACCTGGGCAAAAAGCAGGGGGACGGCCTTCCCCAAAAAAAGCCCCAGCAGGGCCCAAAGTCGTATTCGGATGAAAATAGATGGTTTCATAAAGTTTTCCTGAAGTACAGCCCGGTTCTACCGAACCGCCTCAAAAGCGTCGAGAGCTTCTTCAAGGGTGGCTAGCCGGCACAGCATCTCGTCCAAACGGTGAAGCAGTTGCTGATTCTGCCGGACCTCAAGCGCTCCCAATGAACGGTCCAGCACTTCGACAAAGTCGGGCCCCTTGTGAAGCCGTGCACCGCAACTTGGACAATAGAGGTAATTCGTATTCACGACGGCCGAACACGAAGGGCAAAATTCAACTTCCATTCCTTGAGTATAAGCGCGGCCAGGGCTTGGGCGCAAGTCTGGATTTCTCACTGAACTCCATGAAGACCGCTCCCAGACTTATGCCTGCCTCCTTTCTGGACCGATTTGAATCCGTCAGAATCCCTTAAAAAATCAAGAGGTTTGAACCGGGTTTTTGAATATTCCCCTTCACGGTAAGGTCGAACCTTGACGAACTTATGGGGGCAAAGAAGCCGATCAGCCAACGAAGAAGTTCAAAAATTCATAAATACTACTAATTTGTAAAACAAATTTTCATAAAATTACATTTTGGTCAAATCTCGATATCCTCACAAACTTCAATTCATCCTCCCAAAAGAAGTAAGCCTTTTTGGCATCATTCTTGCATTCAGTTTTCCATGAAACTTATGATTGTCGACGATTCAAGCATCATGCGGCGCGCCATCGGCAAGTACCTTTCCGTGCTGGACCTGGAGTTGGCTGGTACGGCGTCAAACGGCCAGGAAGCCGTAACCCTCTTCCAGAAAGTTCTTCCCGACCTGGTGACCTTGGACATCACCATGCCCGAGATGGACGGGTTGACCTGCCTGGAAAAGATCCTGCGCATCGCCCCCCTCGCCAAGGTCATCGTCATTTCGGCCCTGAGCGATCCCCAGACAGGACTTCGTGCCCTCAAATTGGGCGCCAAATCCTTTCTCCCCAAACCTTTCACAGAAACTCAGCTCGTCGAGGAAATACGAAGGATCCTGGGGGGCGTGAAATGACAGAAGCAGAACTCAAATTTTTTATCGACGTTGTCACGGATTACTTTCAGCAAGTTTCGGGGGTCGGAGCCTCGATGGGGATCCCCTACGTCAAAAAAGAGGAAGCCGTTGTCCTGAGTTACACGGGGTTAATTGGAATTTCAGGTCCGCGCAAGGGGGGCATTTATTTCACGGCAGGTCCGGCACTCCTGTCGACCTTGATGGGAGAGATTCTGGGTGTGGAAGAGGCCGACGAGGACTCGCTGCTCGATATGGTTGGAGAAATTTCCAACACCGTTGCCGGTAATGTCAGAAAAAGCTTCGGTACCGAATTCCTGATTTCTGTTCCGATGCTGATCAAAGGCAAGCCCGATGACATCCTGTTCAGGCTCAAACCCCCCGTTTTTGTGATCCCTATCAACTGGCGTCATGAAAGAGCCTTTCTCGTCGTAGGGTTGGAGTAGCCATGGCGCACACACCCGTTGATATTCTTTGGATCATCGTCGCTTCGGCCCTGGTTTTTATCATGCGGGTCGGCTTCGCCATGCTTGAGTCGGGGATGGTGCGTTCTAAAAACGCCATTAACGTTTCAACCAAGGTTCTGACCGACCTCGGGGTGGCCTTTCTTGCGTACTGGCTCGTAGGATTCGGGCTGATGTTTGGGTCGAGTCAAGGCGGCCTGTGGGGCTCTTCTTACTTTGCCCTGAATTTCAACGTCCTCTGGACCTCGTTATTTTTTCTTTTCCACGCCATGTTTGCCTCGACAGGCGCCACGATCGTTTCTGGAGCCGTCGCCGAAAGGATCAAGTTTTCCTCCTATCTTTTTGTGACTGTTTTATTCGCAGCCCTCGTCTACCCCGTCTTGGGACATTGGGTTTGGGGAGGTTCCTTGGAAGGCACGCCGACGGGTTGGCTGGCTAAGTTGGGTTTCGTCGATTTTGCAGGTTCGACGGTCGTTCATTCCACGGGCGGCTGGGTTTCCTTGGCCGTCTTGCTTGTTTTGGGGCCTCGCCTCGGACGCTACAACGCCGATGGAAGGGTGAACCGGATCACGGGAGCGGGACTTCAGACTTCGATCTTCGGTACCCTGATCCTTTGGTTCGGTTGGTTTGGTTTCAACGGAGGATCAACCCTGGCGCTCAACGACCAGGTTCCGGCCATCATCCTCAAGACCTCGCTTTCCGGGGCCTCGGGGATGATCGTAACCCTGCTTGCGGGGTGGAGATTACGGCGTTACCCCGACGTCGGTCTTGTCATCAACGGAGCCCTCGCGGGCCTGGTCGGCGCAACGGCCTCGGCACCGTTTATCAGCGCGGGCTCGGCCGTCCTGGTCGGAGCCGTCTCGGGGATCGTCATGCTCCTGGTCGAAGCTTTTCTTGACAAATTGAGGATTGACGACGCCGTGACCGCCATCCCCGTCCACCTGGGAGCCGGAATTTGGGGCACCCTGGCCGTCGGCCTCTTTGGTGACCCCCTTCTTTTAAAGACAGGCCTCGACCCGGTTCATCAGACGTTGATTCAGCTCTTGGGGATCGTTTCTTGCGGGGCCTGGGCCTTTGGAGTGACCTTTTTGATCGTCAAGCTGGCAAACCGCTTTTTCCCGATCCGGGTGTCGGCCTTTGAAGAGGCGCAAGGACTGAACGTCGTCGAACACAAGGCGTCAACCGAAATCTACGACCTCTACAAAACCCTGGAAGATCAAAGCCGAACCGGGGACCTGAGTTTGAGGGCTCCGGTTGAACCGTTCACCGAAGTCGGACAAATCGCCCAGCAGTACAACCTCGTCATGGACAGGCTTCAAGAAAACCTCGTCGCCAAATCCGACTACGTTTCGATTCTCGACAACGTCCACGAAGGTCTTTTTCTTTTGGATCCCGCAGGGACGATCGGTCCGTTTTATTCCTCAGCCCTCGAAAAGATCCTTGAAAAGAAATCTTTGGCAGGCGAGAACTTTACCAAGCTCTTGGAACCTTTGATCAGCCCGACGCTTTTAGGCCCCTGGAAGGATTTTCAAGAAGTTCTCTTCGACCCCAACGTCGACGCCCAAGCCCTGTCGAGGCTTAATCCTCTTCATCAGGTAGAACTTTGGACGGGTTCGGCCCACGGCAGCGACGCGGTGTGCCACGCCCAGTTCCAATTCAGGCGCATCCTTGAAAACGGGCAGGTCGTGCGGGTCATGGCCGTGCTTCGGGACGTGAGCGCTGAAGTTGGCCTTCAGAAAACGATCGCCTCTGAAAAATCGCAACGGGAAGGCGAGATGGAACTCTTTTACAAGATCCTTCATCTTGACCCTTCCTTCCTGTCAAGTTTTTTGCAGGACTTTGACGCCAAAACGCGGCAGATCAACGCCTTGATGGAAACGGGTCAAAATACTCCCGAGGAAGTCCTCAAACATACCCTTCGGATCCTTCACGGGATCAAGGGCGAGGCGGCGCTTCTCGAATTGGATTTTTTGGCAGAGGCGACCCACAAGCTGGAAACAGAGGTCCAATCGTTGCAAAAGAAAAAGCCCTTGGCCAACTCTGACTTTCTCAGCTTTGCCTTGCAGCTCGGCCGATTTCAGGAGACGGGCCACGAACTGACCCGGCTTGTCGAAAAACTCTCCCATTTCCAGGCGTCCCTGGTGAAAGCCGACTTGGACGCTTTCTCGGCTCTGGAAAAAAAACTGCAAGTTCTGGTGCAAACGACGGCCCGGAACCAGGGCAAGTCTGTCGTTCTCAACACAGCCCGTTTTTCCACAGCCGTCTTGCTGGAAAAAGATCTGCCACTTTGGCAGGAGGTTCTGGTCCAAATGCTGCGCAACGCCGTAGTTCACGGCGTAGAACCTTTGAACATCCGGCAAAACCTGGGGAAAACGTTGCCGGCGCTCATCACCCTGACAGCCGAAAAAACTTTAGGCTGGACCCAAGTGACTATCCGCGACGACGGTCGCGGGCTCGACCTTCAGGCCCTGGCACAAAAGGCCCTCGAAAAGGGGTACGAGGCGCCGGTTGTCGCCCGCTGGAGTAAAACCGATTACGTCCGATTTCTCTTTGTCGACGGTGTCAGCACGGCAGCCCAGGTGTCGATGGACGCCGGACGCGGGGTCGGCCTTTCTTTAGTCAGCCGGTTGATCAAAGAAAGAAACGGGCGACTGTCCGTCAAGTTTGAGACAGGCCATTTTTTGGAGTTCAACATTGCTCTTCCAGATCGGAGTTAGGTCATGTTTTTGCAGCGCGATCACTACAAGGTTTTCTTTGACACTTCCCGGGAAGGGATGTACATCACGACGCGCGAAGGGTATTTTGTCGACGCCAACCCCGCTTTCTGTCAGATGCTGGGGTTTTCGCGCCTTGAAGTCCTCAGGCAGCACGTTGAAGACGTTCTGGCC
>JABEVL010000198.1 GCA_013043995.1 Spirochaetales bacterium
ACGTCGCCGTCAAAAGTGCGACCGCGGCTAAAATGCCCCGGAACGCCAAGTTCAGTCGGAATAGCTTCATCTTGAACCTCTTGGGCTCAAGATAATTTTAGGAATATGTAAAGTCAAGTATACATGATGAAATTTGTCAGAAAGGATTAGTTTTGTTTCAGGCGTTCCCGGTGCAAGGCTTCGTGCTGTTTTAACAGGGCAAAGGGCGTCTGGTAAGCTTCCTCGAGAGTCGCTCTTTGAAAAAGTTCGCGGGTGGGACCCAGGCGGGGCGGTCTGTCGGTGTAAAAAAGCAAAAGGTTGTCGGAATAGCGTTGCGAGAGCTCCATTTCGTGGGCGCTGTAAAGAAAAGCCAGCTCCCTTTGACGTGTCCAGCCGGCTAGGTACTCCAGGGCTCTGTGTTTTTGAGCTTCCTCGAGAGCAAAAACGGGTTCATCCATGACAAGCACCCGCGAACCGTAGAGCAAGGCAAAGGCCATGATGGCCCTTTGAAGCTGTCCCTTGCTGAGATTTTGCGTCCTTTGGTGTAAAAAATCCTTCAACTCAAAAACCTGGATGACCTCTGCCAGCAAACCGGGAGCCTTGGTCTCGAGGTAGCCTTGCGCCAGTACGAACTCCAGGAGCTCGCCCAGGGGTTCCTCGTTTTCGAACTCCATGTTCTGGTAGACGACAGAAGCCAGCCGGTTCTTTTGATCCTCGTTCAGCTCGTGGGTTTTGTGCCCTTCGAGCCAGACGGTTCCTTCTTGAGGCAGGAATCGGGCCGAGGCCAGCAGCATGAAGGTCGATTTTCCTGTTCCGTTTCTCCCCATCAACGAGGTCACCCCCGAAGGAAGTTCAAGGGTCCAACGGTCCAGAACCTTGCTGGATTCCGGGTAGGCAAAGCTGACCGAATCAAAGTAGACGGGAGGTTTCATGCCTGTTTTTTGGGAAGGCCCTGAAGAAAGGAAAACTGCTGGTACATCTGCTTGGCCAGGTCAAACCCCGCCTCTTTGGACATGTTTTTGGCGTACTGGTCGTAAAGCATATCTTCAAAGATGTCCTGTCCCTGGGAACGTTTGATCAGGTCGTCGGAGTGGTCGACGGTTTTTCTCATGGAATCGAGCATCTGCTTGATAAAAACGGCTTGAAAGTCCAGGCACTCCTTGTAGAGTTTGGAGTCCTTGTTCACTTTCAGGGCCGAATAGCCGGGGCCCGGAAGGGGCGGGATCTTGTAACGAAGATTTTCCAACGAAAGTTTGGCGACGTTGATGGGGTTCATACTCTACTTCTCGGCGGCTGGACCGTTCTTCTGGAGGTCTTCTTGAGAGAAGTGAGGCCCTCTTGGGGGAATTGAACCGCGTCAGAAGTCCCGGCTTTGAACGAGCTCTCGAACCCAGGGGCGAGCCGACCAGAAAGCGGGGGGTGCCGCCGTGTAGCTTTCTTCCCCCAGGGAAGCGTCGGGAAGGACAAGTTTCCAGGCGTGAAGCCACCACGAAACCGCCCCTGGCGACCGCGTCTTAGAAAGGTACTTGGTGTCGCCCACCAGGGGGTGGCCGGCCAGAGCGGCGTGAGCCCGAATTTGGTGGGTGCGCCCGCCCTCGAGGTTGACCAGGGCCAGGGTTTCGCCGTTCTTGTTCCCCAGGGCCTGGAACCTCGTTTTTGCTTGTTTTTCCCCGCCGGCAAAGCTTGTGCGGGTTCGGTCGTCGCGTTTCAAGGGGTCTTGCCGTTCCAACGTCCCCGAAAAGACGCCTTCCATCAGGGCAAGGTAGGTTTTTTGAACAAGCCCCTCGGCCAACCAGGCTGAAAACGTCCTGGCACCGTTCAGGGAGACAGAAAAAACGATCAGCCCCGAAGTCAGGCGGTCCAAACGGTGGAGGGGGCCGGGGTAAAAGGAAAGCCCCGGTTCCGTTTTGCCCTGGAGCCAGGTTTTTACCCAGGTATCCAGGGTCGGGTGGGGAACCGCGCCGTCGCGGCGGTCTGAAGCGTGGACCAAAACTCCCGAAGGTTTGTTCAAAACCAGAAGATCGTGCGAGAACGCGACGATCCAGCTGGAAAAATCCGGCGGGAGGCTCAGGGAGGGCGCAGGTTCGGGGGCGGCCTCCAGCAGGGGCGTCCAGACTTCCAGGGTCATGCCCTGGGCCAGCCTCGTCGCGGGAGTGATCTTTTTTCCGTTGAGACGGATGTCGCCCTCCCGCAGCGCTTTTTGGAGGCGTGAAGCACTTTGATGGGGCAAGAGTCGAAAAAGCACGGTGTCAGCACGGCGCCCCTCGTCGTTGACGCCCACGGGAAAGGAGGTCCTGCGCGGGGAGCTACTTGAGGGATTTTTGGAGCTCATCGCTGATTTTTTTGAGGTTATCCGAAACGTCGCGCACGTTGGACAGCGTTTGCGAGACGTCTTTCATGGTCTGGGGTTGGCGCAGCAAAGAGGTGAGGCTGTCGGGTCCGTCCAAGGCCGCCGTCAGGTTGTGCAGGTCGTTGGAAATCGAACGGATATTTTTCAGGCTGGTCTGAAAATCGTCCAGGGAAGGGGAAAGGGCTTTTTGGTAACTGTCCAGCAGGCCGTTAAAAGCGCTGACCGAGCTGGAAAGCTGGTCCCCGATCTGGACAACCTTGTCGTGGATGTAAGGAACGAGGGTTCCCAAACTTTTGGCCTGATCGGTGATGACAACGAGGTTTTGGGTGATCTTGTCGACGTTGGCCACGATCCGATCCATGGAGGCCTGATTCCGTGTCAAAAAATTCGCCAGAACCTTGGTGGCGTCGTTGACATCGCCCAAAATTGCTTCGCCTTTCATCTCCAAACCATGAAGGTCGACAGATTTCTCGCCTTGAATCACGGCACCCGAACTCAGGATGGGGGCCGAAGGATCGCCCGGGAAAATTTCAACGTACTGATCCCCCAGGATGCCTCCTGAAACGATGCTCACCTTATCCGAAGCGCGCACGATCTGCCCGGGGTAGAGCGCCAGGGTCACGAAAACTGTTTTTTGATCGGTCGGGTCGATTTCGATGGCGCGGACACTGCCGATCTTGACGCCTGACTTGCGCACGGGCGAACCGACCTGAATGGAACCGATGTAGTCGAAACGGACCTTGAACGTCGTCGAGCCTGAAAAATCGACGCGGAAAACCAAAAGGTAGAGGGTGACGAGGATCACGAGTGTGACTGAAAGAAAAACGACGACTCGAAACGTTTTAGGCCTGGTATCCATGCTCACGGTGGGCTTTCTCCCTTTGAATGATAAAGTCTTCCCAGATGGGGGAGCCGGGTTTTAAAGCGGCGGTGATTTCTTCATAAGCGACGATGCGGCCCTCAGAAAGCAGGGCGACGTCCTCCCCTAAAAATTTGAGAAGGTCAAGGTCGTGGGTGACGACGAGCGTGGTGATTCCCAGCTCTTCCTTGACGCGGCGGATCAGAATTTCGACGAGTGCCGAAGTTGTCGGGTCAAGTCCTGTCGAAGGCTCGTCGTAAAAAAGGTACTTGGGTTTTTGAATGATGGCCCTCGCCAGGGCCGCACGCCGTCTCATCCCGCCCGAGAGTTCCTGGGGGTAGACCTCTAAGGCGTCCTTGAGGTCGACCAGCGAGGCAAAGCGTTCAACCTGGGCGTGAATTTCGGTTTCTGGGGCCATTTTATGGTAGCGGAGGGGAAAAGCGATGTTGTCGAAGACGGTCATCGAATCAAAAAGCCCGCCGTTTTGCAAAAGCATTCCGATACGTCCCCGGAGAGCCTGGGCCCGTGATGCCGGCAACGCCAGGACGTTTTCCCCGTCAATCTCGACACT
>JABEVL010000199.1 GCA_013043995.1 Spirochaetales bacterium
CTACTACAGGGCCGACGACGGTCCAGGGACCCGGGAGAGCGATTTGGGTTTTCGGGTGGCGCGCAACTCCCCTTGAAACTTCAGCGACCGGCGACCACACTTCAATCGAGAATGGGCAGCATGACGAGCTGCAGGTCGATCTTGTGAGCGGCAACGTCGTGGTGCATCATTTCTTCGGTGATTTTCCCGTGGGGGGAGTCGTGCTGGGGCGCATCAGCCAGAACGCAGATCAGGCGCGTGGGCGCCTTCCAGGGGAAAGTCAGGGCCGCCTTGTCGATAGCTTCGACGGGAGCTTCGGGGATGTCCCCACCGTCGCCCGTCGAATGGTCCTCAAGCGCCTGCTGGACGACCTGCATATCGGTTTGAAACCCCAAAACATCCGTCAGGTACGGGGCACCGTAGTCCTTATAAAAAACAATCCCCAGGCGGAAGTTCTTGTAGGGAGGGGACGGCAAAAGGGTTTTCAACAGTCCCGCACGAAAGGCCACCATGTCCTTGGCCATACTTTGGGTCGTGTCGATGCACAAAACGACGTCCTCGTTATCATGAAAAAACGACTGCACGTGCTGAATCGCGTCCTGGGGATCTTTTGACTTGTAGTTGGATCCCAGACGGTCAAAGAGTGCTTCAAAGCCTTTGACGTATTTACCTCGGTCCACGGGCAAGACCTGTGTGACGGCCACACTTTTGAGTTCAAAAGCGTTGTCCTTGTAGGGGCCTGAATAGTCGGCCCAGGGCTTGGCAAAGGCCCTGAGGGAAAACCAAAATGCCGAGCCGGGGTTGGAGAGCTCCTGACTCACGTTCACCTTGCCCCAGCGGGCACCGGGGACCCCCTTGAAGCCATAGACGACTTCCTGGGGGAGTAAAATGACGAAGGCCTTCCCGAAGTACGGATCATCGTGAAGGGTCGAACTGACCAGGTAGGTGTTCGGCTCCTTGAGAAACTTGCCATTCAGGATTCTTTTTTCCTTTTCGTTCCAGGAATTGGGCTCCAAGGATCTAAAACTGTAGGTCGCCAGCTTGTGGGTGGGTAATTCAAAAGCCTCGGTCATGAGCACGGATTTCAAACCTGGTTTTGCCCGGATGATGAGGTGGTAACCGTCGCTGAAAGCTTGTAGCCGAACGTCGGTTTTCTGGAGCGTCAACAGGAGAGCCTGGGGCGAACCGGGTAGGGCTTCCTGAGCGTGGCAGATTCCCGCCCCCAACACCGCCACGAGACCCAAAAGCAAAGAACTTCGCTTCATAAACTGTTTATCGACGTTCTAGTTCAAGAAATGACTTTTCCCGCGGTTATTTGTCATAAAGGAAGCGTTTAATTTTCATCGTTGCTGTTTTTTCGAACGGTGCGGTCTGCCACTCCAAGGCCGACAGGCGGGCGGCTCGTGCCAGTTTGCGGTTAACTTCGACCAGAAGTTCATCCAAGTAGTGCTGGACGTAGGCCGACACGGCGTCCCCAAGGTCTTTTTTCCACTGTGCAAATTCATGACCCTTGTGAGCCACCCAATGGTTCACGGCCTCGGGCAAGGTCTCGGCGTTCAGGACCACCTTGGCTACCAGCTTCCGGTTTCTCGACACCACCAGGGATTCCACCACCAGGGGAGCCACGTTCAGCAGAGCTTCGATGGATTCGGGATAAACGTTTTCGCCGTTGGGACCCAGGATCATGTTTTTCGACCGCCCCTTGATGAAAAGGTTGCCCATTTCCAGAAGTCCCAAATCGCCCGTTTTGAACCAGCCGTCCGGGGTGAAGGCTTCGGCGGTACGTTCTTCGTCATTCCAGTACCCTGTAAAAACATTGGCGCCCCGCACCTGGATCTCCCCGACGCCGTCGCCGGCGTGCTGTCCGGCGATGCGGACTTCAACCCCGTCCAGGACGGGTCCCGTCGAAAATTTGAGACCTTTCAGGGCCGAAGTCCCGGCCACCAGCGGGGACGTTTCGGGCAGGCCGTAGCCGATCGCGTAGGGGAACTTGACCCTGCGTAAAAGTTCCTCGACCTCGGGTGCCAGTTGGGCTCCTCCGATACCAAAAAAACGCACCCTCCCGCCAAATATTTGTTTTAACCGGGCCCCGATCCTCCAGTAAATCAGCGAGCTCAAGCCGGGAACCAGCAGGAGGTACTTCAGCTTTTTCAAAACGGGAAAGACTTTCTGGCGTACCACTTTTTCTATAAAGAGGGGAACCGTGAGCATCAGATGAGGCCGCACCCCGGCCAGAGCCGGTAAAAGAACAGTGGGCGACGGCGGTTTGCAGAGGTAAGTGATCTGCCCTCCGCAGGCCATGGGGATCAAAAAGCCGAGAGTCCCTTCGTAGGCGTGGGCCAGGGGCAAGAGCGAAAGCAAACGGTCGCCAGGGTGAATTTGCGCAATTTCTGCCCCCGAACGCACGTTGGCCACCAGGTTGGCGTGCGTCAGCACGACGCCTTTGGGCACGCCCGTCGTCCCTGAGGTGTACAAAATGGACGCCGGCTGGTCTTCGAGGGGATTGGGATAACCCGCTCCAGCCGTCGTGGGCGACGGGGAACGTTCAAGGACCTCTTCAAGGATCTCCAGTTGGACACGCTGGGCCCAAAGCCTGTCTTCTTCCAGCTCGGCATCGTCCTGCCGGGTCTCGAGCCAAACCGTCCAAAGTGTTTTAAAGGAGGTGCCCACGACCAGAAGCCGAACTTGCGCGTGGCGCAGGCAACGGACCACGTCGGCCACGGGAAAATCGGGCAAGAAAGGCACAAAAATCAGGCCTGAGGTTTGCACGGCCAAAGCCAAGGCCCCCCAGCCCGGCTGATTGCCCGACCAGAGGGCAACCCGGTCCTGCGCCTGAAGTCCCAGGTCCAGGAAATGACCCACCAGGCGTTGAACCCGCTGATCCGTCTGAGCGTAGGTCCAACACGAGGAAGAGGCTCCACCCTTCCACTGGTCAAGAAAAGGAAAGTCGCCGAAACAGCGGACGGAGTTTCGCCAAAGGGTTTGAAGACTCATTAGACTTATTCTACCGCCTGAAACTCTTTTGAACAAGAATGCGTTGAAGTGGAAACCCAGGTGGACAACCGGGCCCGGCGGTGCTAGAATTCCGGGATGAGTGCCGAGTCGCACGCCGATCTTTTGATGGCTACTCCGTTCTGGATCCCTGAAGCGGACCTGGGGGTAAGATGCTTGGCGTGCTCGCGGGAGTGCCGAATTTCCGAAGGCCAAACGGGCTTTTGTCGGACACGGGTCAACAAAGAGGGGCGTCTGCAGCGTCCTTACGAAGGCTTTCTTTCGGCTCTGGCCGACGATCCCATCGAGAAAAAACCCCTCTACCATTTTTTTCCAGGATCACGCGTGCTTTCGATCGGCGGCTGGGGGTGCAATTTCACCTGCCCCTGGTGCCAGAACCATCCGATTTCCCAAAACCTTCCCCGCCAGCGGGAACAGCGTTCAACGAGTCCCAAGGAACTGGTCAATCAGGCCCTGGAGGAGGGTTTTCAGTGCCTGGCGTTCACCTACAACGAGCCCACCGTGGCGATCGAGTTTGTTCTGCAGACCTTCTGTCTAGCCAAGTCCGAAGGTTTGCGCACGGTTTTGGTCACCAACGGGTCGATGGGGGCACGGGGGGCACGAGCCCTAGCCCCTTACCTGGACGCCGTCAACGTCGACCTCAAGGGCTTTAACGCTGAAAAACTCCGTCAGGTCGTTCAAGGCGACTTGGGAGCCGTTCTGGCGTCGATCGAGACCTTCCGCAGCGAGGAAATCTGGACAGAAGTCACGACGCTGGTCGTGCCGGGTTTTAACGACGACGCCCAGGAACTCCGTCAGACGGCCGACTGGTTGGCAGGGATTGGCCGTTCGACGGTCTGGCACCTGACAGCATTTCACCCCGACTACCACTACCAAAAATTTGGCCCCACGCCAGTTTCAACCTTGGAGCAGGCCCGCGAACACGGACGTGAAGCAGGTCTCCATTTTGTCTATCTGGGGAACGTTCCCGGCGAGAGCTCCAACACCGCCTGTCCCAAATGCGGGTTCACCCTGGTGGAACGGGACGAGGGACGCGTTCGCATCACCGAAAACTTTCACGGGCTCTGTCCCGCGTGTCAAAACCGGGCGGCAGGACGATGGGCCTAAACTTACGCCCCGCCGCGGTGGCAGGAACCTTCTACCCGGAGCATCAAGACCAACTGGAACGGCTTGTCGGAAATCTTTTGGCCAGCGCCGTCAGGCAGGAACTTCCCCAGGCTCCCTTGCGCGCGGTCCTTGTCCCCCATGCCGGCTACATTTATTCTGGGCCCGTGGCGGCTTCGGCCTTTTCGCTGCTGCGGCGCGGAGAGTTTTCTGCCGTTTCACTTTGGGGTCCCAGTCATCATTTCAGCTTTTCGGGGGTAGCTGAAAACCCCCATCTTTTGTGGCAGATCCCTGGAAAGGTTTTTTCCTGCACCCCACGCCGTCCGGCAAAAAACGCCGATTTACGTCTCGACCTGGACAGAATTCACGAGGCCGAACATTCTCTTGAAGTCGAATTGCCTTTTTTGGCTCAAAAACTTCCCGACGCCCTTCTTGACCCGGTCCTATTCGGCGAGATTCTCCCGGCCCTAGCCCTCGATCGCCTGGTTTCGGGTCTGGACACCCACACGTTGATCGTCGTTTCGTCGGATCTTTCACACTATTACCCCCAAGCGCGGGCACGGAAACTCGACACTCAGCTTTTGGAGGCTGTGCTGCAGGGAGACGTTGAAGGAATTCTGGAAGGGGAAGCCTGCGGCAAGTTTCCCCTGGCGGCGCTGGTTCTTTGGGCCAAGAGCAACGGCTGGAAGGCCTGGCTTCTTGACTACCGTACCAGCGCCGACACCGCGGGGAGTCCCGAATCCGTCGTCGGGTACGCCGCGGTGGCCTGGTTGGACGGGAC
>JABEVL010000200.1 GCA_013043995.1 Spirochaetales bacterium
ACAGCACTACCCCGAGGCCTCTGCCATCCTCAGGCAAGAAGCCTTGCTTTCCAGTGATTCCTCAAACCTCAATCAGCGCGCTGATTTTTTCTCAAAACTTCAACCCACTCCCGACACTCCCGAACCCTTAGTTCAACCCCAAAATTTCTACCTGACTTTTCTTCAGCTTCTTGGGCAAAGCCAAGGAAGCGATTATTCGGTATTTCAAATGCTCATGGATCCAACTCTGATCAAGCTCATGACCAATCCAGATATTCCTTCGGGCTTTCCTCAGATGTGGAGTGATTTATCAGAAAACGCCATCGAAGCTAATCTGCCCCTAAGCTACTACAGAGATGCTACGTTGATGATCAATAAACAAAAGCTCCAGGGAAGCCCTGAAGAAGGTTATCACGTCACCTTGTGGAATGACCGGCAAGAATTCGTCGACGGATTCTTTTTGCTTCGTTCTGGTTCTGCGCTCAAAGCTGTTGCTCTAACAGAACTTCCTTGCAGTTTGGTTGACAGCTTGCAGAACTTTCTGAACAATCGAAAAAAAGCACAAGCCATCCAGTGGCTCGAATGGTTTTTTGAAGACCTTCGCCAGAGCAACCTTTACATAGCAACTGCTCTTAAAACACTTTGGGATTCCCCTCGGTCGGCACAAACAAGCGGAATTCAGATGATGATCGACGCTTTGCGTGCTACAGCTCCTCAAACTGACAGGGACGTTGCGGCGGCGATTTCAGACCTTTCAAAACTGTCCGGTAATCCCCAAAAAGCCCTTGCCCAGATCATCGCCAGTGGCATTTTAAGTAACCCAGACCTCTTGGTACCCATTGAAATTCCAACCATACTCCGGAATGACTCCTCGGACTGGGGGATGATTCTTTACCAAGCTCTATTAAGGCGTTCTGGACAGTTTGACCAACTGGAAAAAATATTAAAAGCAGACCTTGCCCAAAATCCCTCATCCACTCAAGCCCAGCAAAATCTCCTCCAATTCTACCTTTATCGACCCGACGCCACTGCTGCTCGTCAATTTCTGAAGGAAGAAAAACTTACTCTAACTGTTCCCCAAGATAACAGCATGGCTTGGGCCGAACTCTTTGAGCCACACTTGCCCTCTCACACCCTCGAAACAGCACTACAAGCTACGGGACCTGGCGTCCGCAACCGCCGAAACGCTCTCAATACCCTGGCTACCGTATGGGCAGAATCAAACCGTCCGGACCAGGCCAAACGCGTCCTTTTGGAATACCTTGGGCAATCCAGGCTTCTTCAACCCGCTGACTGGTATATCCTGGGCAGAAACGCTCAAACCTTTGGTTTATTCGACGTAGCTGAGCAGGACTACAAAAAAGCTGAAACGAATTCTACCGACACGTTTTCGGTAACGGTATTGGCAAAAAGGAGACTTGCAGAACTTGAGGCTCAAAAGTCGAAGCGGTAAGATATGGAAATGAAGAAAACTTACGGTTTAGTCGAAGCTGGAGGAACCAAATTTGTCTGTGCAGTGGCCTCGAGCCCCGAGGATCTTCGTGAGGAAGTAAGATTCCCAACAACAGAACCAGCGGAGACCCTCGGTCGTGTTGTTGAGTATTTTCAAGCGGCCCAAAAAAAATGGGGCCGGCTCGAAGGCTTGGGAATCGGATGCTTTGGCCCTGTCGACCTTGATAAGAACTCACCGACTTGGGGATTTGTCACAGCGACACCAAAAGCCGGTTGGGCTGACACGAATGTGGCTGGTTTTCTTTCTCATTCTTTGGAACTTCCGGTCGTTTTTGACACGGACGTCAATGGAGCCGCCCTCGGAGAACACTTATGGGGAGCCGGTGCCGGTTTGGACAACCTTGTCTATCTGACAGTAGGAACAGGCATCGGCGGAGGAGTTCTTTCGGGAGGGCGCCTTGTGCACGGACTGGTTCACCCTGAGCTGGGCCATTTTCTCTTAAGCAAGGATCCCCAGGATACTTTTACAGGTTCATGCCCATATCACGGTTCCTGCGCCGAGGGACTGGCTTCAGGGCCAAGTCTTGAAAAACGCTGGGGCAAAAAAGCGCAGGACCTCCCCCCAGAACACCCAGCCTGGGATCTGGAAGCGGCCTACCTTGCGCAGGCTTTATTGGCTTTTATGACCTGTTTTTCGCCTCAAAAGATCATTCTGGGCGGCGGAGTCATGGAGCAGCTTCAACTGTTTCCTAAAATTCACAAAGAAGTCCTGCGCCTGAACAACGGTTATATCCGAAGCCCATCCTTGACCCCTCAAGGAATTGTGAACTACATCGTTCCACCATCCCTGGGTAACCGGGCAGGAATCCTGGGCGCCCTTGCCTTGACTTCAACCTAAAAGAACAAAGGATTCGACGCTGGGGGTAGAACTGACAAAAGACCGCCGCAGCGGTCTTTTGTCTCGTAAGAGGAGTTCTACTTTTGGTTTGAAAAGAGGATCTGTTCCAGGGACCAGCTTGTCAGCCAGAATCGGCGCCCGCCCTGAGAGGCAGGAACACGGGCATCTTTCTGTTCTGCACCAAGGTGGACTTCGATCTTTTGACCATTTTGAGTCCAGACTGTCAAAACACCTTGGGTCTCGGTTGCCGGGTTGAACTTTTCATCAGCTTTCATATAGGAATTGGCATTAAACTGAGGCAGTCCATCGATGTAACCGTCGGCGTTGGACGGAAAAGTTTTTTCAGGCATCAATTCCCACGCAGGCTTATTGTTCTTTTGAACCTTTTCAAGTTCGTAAGACGTGTAAGTCTTTTTATCCAAGGTTGTGATTTTTCCGGTAAAGGAAACACGTACTAGGTCTGAAGGCTTAAGATCGCCAGGGAAAATATGCAGGTCTGTCCACGCGTTTGCTCCCATTTCAAGGAAGGCAAGCTGATTACGGTCGGTGAGCCAAACTTGAGACTTACCAACAAATCGAACGTAGACCCAGTGTCCAGTATCGTCAATTTTTCCAATCTGGAGGTCAACTAGGACCTTGCCCAACTTGTCCTTGATTCTCAGAGACTTGGGTTTATCTAGGCCGTAAGACTCAAGAGAAGACGGTGTGTTAGGGTCAACCTTGGCCACACGGCGAAACTCGGTCAACTTGGGAAGCCCCGCCAGAAAAGCTTCGAGCCGTTCTTTGTTGGCCGGGTAGATCTCGGTTCCCTGCCTCAGTGTCCAGGTTCCATTGTTGCTCTTCAAAAATTCCGCAGCTCCTCCTGCCGTTGCATTATTCACCTGCACCAGTGTCGCTTCCTTCGGAACAAAGCCAGGTAAAAGTGGAGTTTGACTGGCAAGTTCTGTCTGGGTTTGATTATTAAAAAATATGCCCAGAACGCCAATGATCACCAGAATCACCAGAACGATGCTGTAAGTCGTAAGTTTTTTTCTGTATTCCATTGTGATCCTCCTAGTTTTTCAGTTCGCGAGAACGACGACGCAGATAGCGGACGATTCCGACGATCAGAATGATGAGGGGAATCAGGACGATGTTCACGAAAGTCAACCAAAAGGCAGCCGCATTGCGAGTCGCGTCGTCCTGAAGTTTGGTCAGGCTCCTATCCCGGTAAGTTCGGGTTTTGATCTGAAGCAAAGAATCATCCTGGGCTAACCAAGAAACCGCAGCTTCAGCAAACTGAGCATTGGCCGTCCCATTTTGAGAGATCCTCATCAGGTCAGTCAGCCAGGTTGATCCCCCCACCACGATCATCCGGTTGTCGGGACTCAAACTCTGAAAGGGAGCTGCTCCAGTTCCTTGTTCAGCCTTGGGGACCGTCTTGGCCGTATAGGCTGACGAAAACCGTCCCGAAAGGGCCAGGACGACTGGATAGTTTTTCATCACCACACCCGGGTCCCGAGCGCTCATGTAAGCTTCGTCGGGATCAATGGTAAAATGCCCCTTCATCAACCAGGATTTATCGCTGGTGCTGACCAAGACTGCCTCTTTGATGCCGGGTTTTGAAATTTCTTCCAGGGGGCTGGGCCATAGGAGTGACAAGCCAGAAAAATGACTTGTCACGGGGTTGGTTTTGTTGGTGTTCTGAGAAAGGATCTGGGGCCATTCGGGGTAACGTTTCAGGATTCCGCCGCCGTCAGGAGAATTAAACTGCACGATGTTGTTGTAGGCGTCAAGAACCAGCGCAGTATCTTCCGAGACACCGTAGGCCGGCAGAAGGGCTAAGCCTGGGTTTTTCGTCAGGGCAAAAGGAGGATTGTTCGCACTGATGTCGACAGCTACGGAGTCCATGGCAAACAGAACTTTTCCGCCGTTCATCACATACTGGTCGATGAAGTAGGCGGTGTTGTCGTCCATCGCTTTGTTCCCGGCGACGATCAGGACGTTGACGGAACTGGGGATCGGTTGGTCGAGCGGAAGAGACTTAAAAGTTCCCAGGCTCGAAAGTTGTTTTTGAATAAGTCTATAATCGCGGTCCAAAGAACGCGAAGGATCGCCAATCAGCAGTCCGATGGTCACCGACCTGTTGTTGATCAGCTGGTCCAGTTTGCTTGTCAAGTCGTACTCGATCGTCTCCGGTTGGGAGACAAGAGGCAAAACAACGTGCTTATCCATGTAGGACAATTCGATTCCTGAATAAACGATCGCCTGGGTCACCTGACTCTGGTCACTAACCTGAAGGGGGATGCCCTGGATTCCCAGACGTTCCATGTCGTTGACTTCTCCCGCCGCCTGGGGGTCAACAATGCGGACCTTGATTCGACCGCCGGTTGCCGAGGCGTACTCTTGAACAAAGTCCGAAATCGTTTGCGTCACGGGTTCGTAAGTTTTGAGTTTTTTGCTCAGGTAGTAGGTCAGGTAGATGTCGGCCTTCGCTTCGGCAACGATTTTTTTGGAAACGGGACTGATGGTGTACATTCCCGTGCTCGTCAGGTCGATCTGAAAAGAGAACAGGCTCAGATCGAGAATCAGGACAGCGAAAATTCCCAAGACAAAGATGAAAGAAAGTCGTTCACGGTTCTTCTGCACGGGACTACCTCCACTTCCGAAGAATCAAAACTTTTGTGTTCACGTAAAGGAATAGAACGGCGAACCAGACGTAATAAAAAGCGTCCTTGGTGTCTAGAAGCCCCTTTTGAAAGTTCAGGTAGCGGGCGTCCAGGCTGATAAAGTTCAAAACGCTGTTGACAGGGTCGGGCAGGTTGAGGGCCGCTCCAAGGGTGACGCTGAGGGTCAAAAATAGCAAGGAGCCGAGCGTCAAAAGAAAAGCTGAGATCGTGTTAGTCGACAGGCTCGAAAGAAAAATCCCCAGGGCCGTCGCCGCCCCCGACAGCAAGATCGAACCGAGGTATTCCCCAAAGATCTCACCCACTTCAAACTGACCCAGCCCTGTGACCATCAGCGTCATGGGGACCGTGAGAAGGATCATGGTTAGAACCAGCGTCCAAGCACCCAGAAACTTAGCCAAGACAAGATGACCTGTTTTTACGGGGAGGGTCAAAAGAAGCTCCTGGCTTCCCATTTTTCGTTCATCGGCCCAACTCCGCATCGTCACGGCGGGAATCAGCACAATGAAAGCGAGGGGGAAAAGGGCAAAGTAACTTCTCAAAGAGGCCGTCTTTTGCGCCAGAAACTGATCCATCCACAAAAACCAGACTGCTGTGAAAATCAGAAAGAACAACAAGGCCCCGTAGGCCACGGGGCTGTTGAACAACGAGCGCAGTTCCTTGCGCCACACGCTAAACATTCGTTTCATGAGGAGTCTCCTTGGTCAGCTGAACGAAGAGGTCTTCCAAACTCAGGTTCTGGGGTATCAGGGCCAAAATCTTGTAGTGCTGAGAGACAGCCCAATCGAACAGGGCTTCGGCCCCTCCAAAGTTGCTCGCAAAGGAGCACTCCAGAAGAGGATCGGCGCTGTCTTCAATCAAAATAGGCTCACTGTTTTTGTTTGAAAGGCGTTTAAGCCCTTCGAGAGCAACCGAGCCGCTTGTACCTTTAAGGCGCAAACGGAAACGATCTTCCCCTTGAAGCCGCTTGGCGATGTCGGAAGCCTCTCCTTCGGCAACGATCCGGCCCTGGTTCATGATCAAAACCCGGCCGCAAATAGCTTCAACTTCTTGCATGATGTGGGTTGAAAGAATGACAGTTTTTTCGTGGCCGATTTCTTGAATCAGATGACGGAATTCGAGAATTTGGTTGGGATCCAGCCCCGTCGTCGGTTCGTCCAAGATTAGGATTTCGGGGTTGGAAAGAATGGCCTGGGCAAGGCCGACGCGTTGTTTTTGTCCTTTGGACAGATGGCCGACGACCTTATTGCGGAAGCCATCGGCGGCAGTGCGTTCGAGCACGTGCTGAATCGTTTCGCCCCGGACGTTTTGGGGAATACGGCGAATCCCCGCCATAAAATCCATGTACTCCAGAACGGTCAGGTCGGGGTAAATCGGCGAACTTTCAGGCAGGTAGCCGATCAGCGCCTGAGCGGCCTGCGGGTCTGCCTGGACGTCGACACCGCCAATCCAGGCGTCTCCTGAGGACGGGTAGTGAAAACCCGTCAGAATTTTCATCAAGGTCGTTTTTCCGGCGCCGTTAGGGCCTAAAAGCCCCACAATTTGGCCCTTTCCAACCTCGAAACTCACGTCGTTTACGGCCTTGAACTGACCGTAAGAACGCGACAAGTGAGAAACTTTGATCATAACCTTCCCCTCAATCGTGATTCGGTAGGTCGATAATTTGTCCGTCGCGGGCCAAAAACGCGTTAGG
>JABEVL010000201.1 GCA_013043995.1 Spirochaetales bacterium
CGACTGGGAGTCGTAAGGGTTTCTTAGCACGCACGACTTTCCCCAATTTTCCTACGTCGCGGTCCAGGATATTTCGAAAAAAGAACAACAGTGCCGCCAATGCCTGATTTTGCGTCGACGCGCTCACATTCTCCTTGGTAGCTATCATGCTCAAAAACATGTTGATTTCACTTTCACCTAGGGACTGACAAGGTCGGCCAGAATAATTTTGAAAAAACTTTTTCAACCAATATGTATAGCTTTTAAGAGTCCTTGGGCTGTAGTGCCGTGCCTGAATGGCTTCGACGAACTGTGCCAAAAACTCATCATTGCGGTTCTGCTCCTGAAACTCTTCTTCAGCTGAGAAAAGTCCAGTTTCGAAAAGGGCCTTTAACAAGGCGTCGGCTTTTTCTTGATCATCCCTCACAGTCCAGATTTTCCTGGAAGAAACCCACTTGCTCGTAGGTACTTTTTGCATAGCGTAGACAAGGGCCAAGTTAAAAGGAGCGCTAACCTCTAACGAACGATCAATTCCACCAACAATCTGAACAGTCATGATTGAAAATCATAAGGTGCAAAAATACAACAGTAAAGAAAAATCAGAATTTTTGAGGTTATTTTGGAAGCTTCGATCAGAGAAAGTATAGGCCGGCTTACCCCCGGCCAGTAGACCAGGGGTGTCCGATAGCGTCAAAGTTGTTTAAACACGACGGAACTATTATGACCGCCAAACCCCAGAGTGTTGGACATCACGGCCCGTATCTTTCCTTTTACTCCTTTATTATTTACGTAGTCAAGGTCACAGCCCGCTTCCACATCGGGGTGATCCAGATTGATCGTGGGGGGGAAATATTGATCCCGCAGAGCAAGAATTGCAAGCATGGCTTCGATACCTCCTGCAGCCCCAACGCAATGCCCTGTCATAGATTTTGTTGAACTCATCTTGAGTTTGTAGGCGTGGGAACCAAAAACTGTTTTGACGGCCTTTGTTTCAGTCGGATCGTTGATTTCGGTCGACGTGCCGTGGGCGTTGATGTAGTCAATGTCCTCGGGTTTAAGTCCCGCTTGCGACAGGGCCATGCGCATGGCCCTGCTGGCACCGATCCCTTCAGGGTGAGGGCTCGTCAGGTGGTAGGCATCGCAGGTGATTCCATAGCCTGCCAATTCGGCGTAGATTTTAGCCCCCCTGGAAATGGCGTGCTCGTATTCTTCAAGGATGAGGATTCCCGCACCCTCACCCATAACAAAGCCTGAGCGGTCTTTGTCGAAAGGGCGTGAGCCCTTCGTGGGGTCATCATTAAACTTAAACGTCACGGCTTTCAGGACACAAAATCCGCCGATTCCCATCAGGGTGATCGCCGCTTCTGTGCCTCCGGCGATCATGACGTCGGTGACTCCATCGCGAATCCATCGCGCCGCATCGCCGATCGCATCAGTGCCTGCCGAACAAGCAGTCAAAATTGAGTAGCACGGTCCAAGAGCGCCTGTAAGAATGGCAATATTTCCCGGTCCTTCATTGGAAATGAGTTTAGGAATCGACATGGGGGGGATCCTGTTGGGACCACCGCCGACAAAGATCTTCTCGTAAGCAGTTTCAAGGGCTTGAACACCGCCGATCCCGTTGCCCAAGACCGTCCCAATGCGCTCGGGGTCGACGTTGGCACCCACTTTCAAGCCAGAGTCTTCGAGGGCTTGAAGCGCTGCATAAACTCCAAATTGACTGAAAGGGTCCATTTTTCGAGCTTCTTTGCTATCGATGTACTTACTAGGATCAAAGTTTTTGACTTCGGCCGCAATTTGACACGGCATGGACGAAGCGTCGATCCGGGTGATCTTTCCCACCCCGCTTTGAGAGGCTTGTATGGCCGCCCAGGTTTCTTCCACACTGTGGCCCAAGGGATTGACGGTTCCCAAGCCTGTAACAACAACACGTCGTGACATAGTGACTCCTTACATCACCATACCGCCGTCAACTGGGAGAGCCTGGCCCGTCACATAGGTCGACAGGTCAGACGCCAGAAAGAGGGCGACACGGGCGATTTCTTCGGTTGTGCCCATTCGGGCCATAGGTATTCGGGCAAATAATTTTTCTTTTTGATCATCGTTGAGCTGGTGCGTCATTTCTGTCCCGATAAAGCCAGGGCAGATGGCATTCACGCGGACTCCCCGGGGAGCCAATTCTTGGGCCAGACTCTTGGTTAACCCTATCAAACCTGCTTTTGAAGCGGCGTAATTCGTTTGACCTGCGTTTCCATGCAGACCTACGACCGAGCTCATGTTGATAATGGAGCCCGAACGACGCGAAAGCATCGACATAGCCACAGCCTTGCAAATATAGAAGGCGCTGTCCAGGTTCACCCTCAAAACTTCGTTCCAGGCGTCGGGGGCCATCCGGGCGATCAATCCGTCCCGAGTGATGCCTGCATTGTTCACGACGACATCAATACCACCCGACTCCTTGAGGATCTCCTTGATCAGCGGTGTGACTTGAGCTTCGTTTCCCACGTCGACAGAGCGCTGGTGAAAAAGTGTGCCCGATTCGGCCGCCAAACGGTTCATTTCTTCAAGATCACCCTCGCTCCGCGAAAGGCTGTAGACTTCGGCCCCGTTTTTTAGAAAGGTTTCGACGATTGCGCGTCCGATACCCTTGGAGCCCCCGGTTACGATGGCCTTTTTCCCTTTTAGTAACATACTTGCTCCTTACTACCGGTTTCTAACAAATTTCGGCGATTTGTGTAAGTTTTCCTGCCGGAAGGCAGGTCTTGTCGGGAAAAAGAGCCTGCCAAAGCCCTGCAAGAACGGCGCCAGGACCAACCTCAATCACCCGATCAAAGCCGTCACGAGCCAGAGATTCTTCTTCGACGGTCCAGAGCACGGGAGAGGTGACTTGGCGTACAGCTAGTTTTTTGGCCTCTGCGGCCGTCTGAATTCGGTTGCCCGTTACGTTGGAGTAAAACACGAGCTGGGGATCGGCAAACACGGTCATGTCTAATTCTGCGGCAAGCTTTTCACCCGCTTTTTTTAGCAGGGGAGAGTGAAAGGGGCCGGAAACTTTCAACGTGATCACACGCTTTGCTCCAGCGTTCTTAAAGGCCTCGGCCGCAAGTTTCAGGGCCTGGGCAGTGCCCGACACCACGACCTGCGTCGGCGAATTGTAATTAGCACCGAAAAGCTCGGGGATTTGGGCTTTTTTGAGCACCTCGTCGACCTGGGCGGGAGATAGTCCAAGTACAGCAGCCATACCGGGTTCCCCGGCGCTCCGGTCAAGTTCTGCGGCAGCGGCGGCCATAAAAACACCGCGTTTTTGTACCAGGGGAAAAACAACCTCGACGGGGATGACTCCCGCCCAGGCCAAGGCGGCAAACTCTCCGAGACTGAACCCCGCTACGGCGTCGGCCTGGATTTCGCGTTCCTTGAGCACTGTGGCCGAAGCCAAGTTGGCCAGGGTGACACTCACCTGAGTGTTCACGGTTTCTTTCAACTCTGCCTCGCTTCCCTGGGAAAGCAGATGATGAACGTCGATGCCCGTGGTTTTGTGGGCGATGTCGAAAAGTTTTTTAACCGCGGCAGAAGACTCCCAAAGGTCGATCGCCATACCAGGGTACTGAGCCCCCTGTCCTGGAAATAAAAATGCAGTTTTCATCGATCCTCGCAAGAGACGGATTTTCGGGCTACTTTAGCGTGTTCAATCCAAAAAGGGAAGAGGCCGAGTTTGGGACAAGGACTTGCCGAGAATCTGATTTAGGTAGAATCTAAATTCACTTGCGATCGTACGCGATGGCGGAGGCGATATGTCTGATTCAGTGCCCCAGGTTCTTGTCGTTGACGACGATGCAATCGCCCTCGACGTTGCCGTCAGGATGCTTTCCAAGTTGGGTATCCATGCTTATTCTGCCCTGGATGGTCAACAAGCCCTGGAAATTTCGCGTCAAAAAGCCCTGGACCTTGTTTTTTTGGACTGGGAACTCCCTGATTTAAGCGGGATTGAGGTCGCCAAAATCTTGCGCAGCACTTTGGGAGACGAACTGCCCATCGTCGGATTATCCGGTTATTCTTTTAATGACAAAGAGCTAGATTCAGACAGCACCCTCTTTTCCGCCCATCTGCTCAAACCGGTGAGTCTTGCCGACTTTGAGAAACTCCTCAGGGAGTTTTCCCTCGAGGTCAAACGACTTCCCTAAGATCCAGCATCGTTTCCAGGTTGCGGCGGACAAGTTCACCCATGCTGGTGCAGGACCTAAAGTCGTCGTTTTTATGAAAGTGCGCCAACCCCTCGCCGAGCTGGACGATTTTCTCAGGCGTCGAGATGACGCTGTTTTCCATCACGTCCAGCAGATCGTTGATCCTTGGCCAGTTATTTTTAGCCCGCCGAGCGAGGAGAACTCTCTCTTCAACCTGGTACTGCCGGATCGTATCCAGGGTCAGAATCTCCCACACGATGTCAACGATAGGCTTATTCTCCTTGTGGAACTGAGGAAGGTAAACACGAATGTCGCCTTCGTAAGATTGCTGATCAAAGTCGATGGAACGTACCCGAAACTGCTCCTCATCAAAATCCATCGTCACGTCCATCACGTAATTGTAAGCCCGCATATCCCCCAAAAGACGCACAAAACAGCGTTCATTGAACTTCACAAATTCTTTGGCGATGCGCACCTTGTTGAGACCTGGACGATGAAAATAATCACTCAGAAAAACGTCACCCGGAATTCCTGCGATGTGTTCTTCGACAAGCGTCGAACCTTGAACCAGAAAATTGATATTGTTTGGGGACAGCAGGTGCTCCAATTCCAAACCAAAGACACGGCTCGCGTCGGCCTGTTTCACATAGTAGTAGTCATGGTTGTCGTTGTACTGGTTGACAATCTTGATACGGAAAGGTTGGGAGTTGGCAAAATGACAAAAATCGACGCGTTCCACAAAAAGATGCTTGACGGCGCTCAAGTCGCCCGCCATTTTCAAAAGACAGTAGAGCCGTTTAAGGTTTTCATCGAGTTCATCGCGCACGGCTAAGGGGTAGATGAGCGTGTCCCAGAGGGTATTCTGCCCCGTTTTATCTTCAAGCGTAATCGATTCCGACCATCCCTTAAGATCTTCGTAGCGCAATTGAAAATTTTGTTCGCGTTCATAATCTTTCAGGTAGAGGTGGAACCGGCTCGAGACGGGAAAGGGCGGTTTTTTACGCGAGATCATCACCTGATCAAAGGGAGCGGGGGCGTCTGACATAAAATCATTCTAACTTTCACGCCCACCTTGCTCAAGGATGGCGGTCTGGGGGATTTTTGGCCTTCTTGATTGACGCCGCGGGGAGGAAAAGACTATTTTTGTCCGGCGAGGACCCTGAATGACCGAAAAAAAACTTCCCTTTGACAGATCCGAACTTGAGGCAATAGCCAGCCAGGTTCCCACACCCTTCCATATTTATGATGAAAAAGCCCTGCGTCAAAACGCCAGGGAATTCGCCCAAGCTTTCAATTGGGTGGAAGGTGGCTTTTGCAACCATTTTGCCGTCAAGGCTCTGCCGAATCCCCATATCCTTGAGATCCTCCGGGAGGAGGGGATGGGAGCCGATTGTAGTTCCCTGGCCGAGCTGCTTTTGTGCCAAGCCGCTCAAATTCCCGGCGAGAAAATCGTCTTTACCTCGAACGACACTCCAGCCAACGAATTCCAGAAAGCCTTCGAGCTGGGTGCCTTGATCAACCTTGATGACCTGAGCCATCTCACCTTTCTTCACAAAGCCCTGGGGGGAAAGCTTCCCAAACGCCTGAGTTTCCGCTACAACCCGGGTCCGCTCAAGCAGGGAAACGCCATCATCGGCAAACCCGAGGAGGCCAAGTACGGGTTGACCCGCGAACAACTCTTCGGAGCTTACAAAACCGCTGCCGAACTGGGGGTGGAAACCTATAGCCCTCACACCATGGTCGC
>JABEVL010000202.1 GCA_013043995.1 Spirochaetales bacterium
AGAGGATATGGTCCGGGACACCCATTTTGCCGATGTCGTGCAACAGAGCGCCCCGGCGGATAGCAATCACCTCGTTTTCAGACAGCCGCATCCTCGTCGCCAGCAGAACAGAGACCCTGGTAACTCTTAGGGTGTGCCCTTCGGTCTCTTTGTCCCGAAGGTCAAGGGCCTTGGACCACCCTTCAATGGTGGCTTCGTGGGAACGGACCAGTTCGATGTTGGACCTTTGAACCTCTTCAAACAGGCTCAGGCTGTCGATTCCGACGGCGATCTGGCCTGTCAAAGTTTCAAGAAAGCTGAACCATTCCAGGTCGTGTTCGGTCCGCTTTCTTTCAAAAATCTCGAGAACCCCGATGACGGCCCCTTTGGCAATGATCGGGCTGGCGTGGTACACCGCGAAGCCTTCCTCGCCCAATCCCCTTGCTCGTGGGAGCGCCGCCAACAACTCCGAAAAATTTTCTTCGGTGTGCCGTCTTTTGGTCATGACGGCGTAGCGCGGCAAGCCCTCGTTCAAGTGGAGTTCTGTCGCAGTGATCCCTTCGGTGTAAAAGCCCGCGCCTTGGGCGTATTTGAGGGTCATGGATTTCTGATCCAAAAGCAAAACACAGGCCGCGTCCACCTCAAGCTGTGAAAGGACCTGATCAAGGGCAACGCTCAAGGTCAGGGTCAGATCGAGGCTCCCCGCGATTGCCAGATCGATCCGTCTCAGCGAGTTGAGATTCCTGAGCCGTCTTTTCATTTGCGACTCGGCAAGTTTTTTTGAGGTGATGTCCATGGACAGGACAAGCACGCCCTCGGGCACGGGCTGGATGCTCAGTTCGAACCAACCGCTCGTTCCGTCGGGAAAGGTGAATTCATTCTCCATCCTCAGCGGCTTTCTCTCTGACCTGCATTGGCAAAGGCGCTTGAACATTTCAGTTTCTTGTATACCCGGGAAGGCCTCCATCATCCTGTGGCCGATGAGCGACTCCCTCGCCGTCTTGGCTTGGGTCACGATCGAATCGTTGACATAAATATACCGATCGTCAAAGTCGATGATCTGGCAACCCTCAACCATGCAGTCGAGGATTCTTTTAATCTCCTCGTTCAGTAGTGGGGCGCCCCCAGGAAGGCGGGATTCTTCCATGTTCAGACTCCTTTCTTCTTACCCGAAGCTGGCCGGCTGAAAGTAAGATCCAACGGCAATTCCCCATGCCTGTTCCACGTGGCAACAAAACTGATGATCAAAAGCCCAGCATCTATTCCTTAGTATTTTAGTCATTTTTAAAAGGATTTTCAAAAAAAAGAAAGGATCAAAGTAAAAAATGACCATCTCGTCATCGTGAGGAGGGAAGTCAACGCAGGCCAAGGGAAGTCCTGGAAGTGAAAAAGGAGGCGGAAAAAGTCGGAGGCAGGGCTCCGTCCAGGCTATTTCGAGTTTGAGCAGGGCCTTGGCTTAGATTCCTTCGACGGTCACGGCAAAATTTCTTTTAAATAAGTTCTGGGGCTCCAGCAGGTTGATCCCTTCCTTTTCTTCCAGCCGTCCTGTGCTGGTGACTGAATCGGCGAGCCCGCACCAGGGTTCCAGGCAGACAAATGGGGCTTTTTTGGGCGGTGTCCAGATCCCCAGGTAGGGAAAACCGGGGTACTCCAGGCTCACGCCTAGGAGGTTCCGGGCGTTGCGAAGGGTGACCCGGGCGCTTTTAGGGCGCTTGAGGACGATCGCGTCGTTGTCAAAAAGGGAATGCGTCAGGTTCAGGACCTTGCCCACGGTGGGCAGGATCTGCGTTTCCCCCGAAAAAACTCCGTCAGCGTTCAAAAAATGACGCTCGAAGGTCTCGGCCAGTTCAAACTCGAGCCTGTAGTCTTCAAAGCTTTCCTCGTCACGAAGGGGAACGCGGAATGCGGGGTGGGCCCCGATGGAAAAAGGCAGCACCGTCTGCCCCAGGTTGCTCACCCGGTAGGTTGTCAAAAGCACCTTGTTGGACAACCGGTACTCGACTTCAAGGCTCCAGTCGAAGGGGTAGACTTTCCTGGTTTGCTCAGAGCTCTCCAGGCGGAACACGATGAAGCTTTTTTCGTGTTCGACCACCTGAAATTCGGACTCACGCGCAAAACCATGACGGCCCATGGGGTAAACCGTGTCCTGATGGACGTAGTGGTTGTCTTTCAGACTGCCGACGATCGGAAAAAGGAGGGGCGCGCTTTTTCCCCAATAGGCGGGGTCCGCCTGCCACAGCAGTTCTTGTCCCCAAACCTTTTCCTGAAAACTGCGCCATTCGGCCCCTTGGTCCAGAAAGCCGGCGCGTAGGTACTCGTTCTCAATCCATCTCATAAGTACCAGCTTACGCGCCTTGAGAGTTTATGCCAACTCCCCTCATTCCCGCGGGGCTGGGCGCTTGACCCTGCACGGCTTATATTTGACACAGATTTCAAGGGAGGAACGATGACCTTACAAAAAAGAAAACTGGGACAGCAGGGGTTAGAAGTTTCAGAACTGGGCTTGGGATGTATGGGGATGAGCCAATCCTACGGTCCCGCCGATGAAAAAGAATCCCTGGCAACGCTTCACAGGGCGCTTGAA
>JABEVL010000203.1 GCA_013043995.1 Spirochaetales bacterium
ACCTTTACCCGCCTGGGGAGGCCACGGCAAGTCGTTTCCTTTTATCAAAACGGTCGAGCGAACGGCCTGCCCAAAGAAAAATTTTTGAGCCTGACCATCGGGAAGTGCCAAGTGGTCGGGATCTGGAAATAACGGTACGGCTTTTGGACCTTTGAGGAACTTTAATTTCAACTCCAAAACTCGCACAACTGCAGCACGAACAAGATCGCGAAAAGCCCTATCGGTTTCCATTTTACGAACAACCGCTCGCCGGTCAGCGGCCTGCACGTCTGCGGGTTGCGAGATTAAAAGGAGGTCGTTCCCCGCTTCAAGCCCGCGCAGGGCGGGTTCCGTGATCGACCACTCTTTGGGCTTAGCCCCCACCATGAACAGATCGTCAGTCACGACAACGCCTTGAAAGTGCAGTTTGTCTCGCAAAAGGTCCCTGTTCAGTTTAGGGTTGAGGGAGGCCGGTAGGAGGTTGCCCGAAATCTCGGGGAAAGCCAAGTGCCCCGTCATGATAGCCGGCAAACCTTCCTGAATGAGCATCTTGTAGGGGATCATTTCGCGGCTTTTTAAAACGTTCCAGTCGTCATGAATGATCGGCAAACTCCCATGACTGTCTTGAGATGTATTTCCGTGCCCAGGAAAATGTTTTGCCGTCGGGATGACCCCGGAGTCCATTTCCCCTCTTACGAAAGCAACGCCCAACCAACCCACCTGGTAGGGAAAACGGCCAAAGGATCGCGGGCCTATGACGTTGACTTCAGGGTCAATGTAAAGATCAACACTGGGAGCAAAATCCATGTTCACCCCCAAAATTGCCAGTTCCTGTCCCAGGTAAAATCCGGTTTTGTAAGAGTCCCAGCCCAGATTTTCAGCTCCCAAAGACAGATTGCCCGAGGTTTGGCTCGTTCGTCCCTTGATATGGCGGACCCACCCGCCCTCTTGGTCGGTTGCAACCAACAACGGGATGTGAAAGGGGGATTCTTGAGCAGCTTTTTGAAAAGTGCGGACAGCTTCAGCAACGGCCTTCGTGCTGACGGCGTTCCAACCGAATATTTTCACTCCCCCCAAACCCACCTGAGCAATAGAATGGACAAAAGATTCGGGAGGTACAACACCGGGATAGCCCCAAAGAAAAACCTGAGAAGCCAATTCCTCGTCATCCATTGCAGCTGCCAAACGTTGCGCTAAAACATCTGCAGGAAGCTTGTCCCAAAAATCCAAACCCCAAGCACTTGAAGTCATCAGACAAACTAGGACAAGTAAGGCCGCAGTTCTCCAGTTCTTTTTCATCTCCTTTTGTCTTACCGCAAAGCCCATTAAAATTCCAGACAAAAGTGAGGACGGCGTTCTGATGACTTTTTTTTTAGGCCCCGTTATTTTAGGACTATGCGAAAGATGCTTTTTCTGATGATTTTCTGGACGCTGAGCGCTCTCGGAAGTCTTTGGGCATTCAGGTTGGAGCCCCTCAAGCTCCTCAAGGACCTGCCTCCCCCAGGCGTCCCCCTCACGCTCCCCCAAATTATCCGGCTGTCGTTGGTTTTCTCGGGTGCATCTGAAGCTACCACTGCTTCTGACGAAAAATTTCTCAACGGGTTGGCGGCTCAACTCAAAAATCAGCTTTCCGGTTTTTCAAACGAAGCCCTGGGTGAACATCTCTTGCTCACCCTTCATCAAATGATTTTCAAAAACTACTCCCTTCTGCAGACACGCGTTGACACCCTTCTGGCAACAGGGGCCTACAACTGTGTGTCCTCGGCCCTCGTCTACACCATTTTGGGGCGAGCCTTAGGTTTGGATGTCCAAGCCGTCTCGGTTCCTTCGCACGTCTTTTGCCGTGTTGTTTTTCCGGATCGATCCGTGGACGTGGAAACAACCACAGCTGAGGGTTTTGATCCCGGGACAAAAAAAGAATTTCACGATCATTTCACGGGAGCAACAGGCTACACCTACGTTCCACCAGGAAACTACAGGGAGCGGACAGATATAGGAGCCAGGGGCTTACTGGGTCTGCTCCTCCAGAACAAAATCGCCGCGTACGAAGCTTCGGGGGAACCGCTGGAGGCCTTGGGACCTGCCATCGACCGTTGGACACTCGAACGCTCTTCCCAAGCTTTTGAGACGCTGAGCCTGAGTTTCCAGAACGCCATCGCATTTCAGAACGGTCGTGAAGAATACCCCGCAGCGTTGGAACTGATCAAAAACCTGGAAAAATGGACTGGAACCACGGCCCTCGTACATCGGTTAGCTGACACCGTCGTGAGCAATCAAGCCAACAAGTTGCTCCAACTCAACAAACCCGAAGAAGCCCTCAAGCTCGCCGACGATTGGCGGTCTTCAGGAGAACTCGACCCTCAGGCGGCCGACAAAATCCGTCAGGTTGCCTGGGACAATCAGCTCAGCACGGGTTTGGACGCACTTTCTGAACCCGAGGCCGTAAAAAAAATCAACGCGGCATTTCAGTCTCGTCAGATTTCGTCTGAACGCCGACTCAAGCTCTTGACTTGGGTGGAAGGCCAACAACTTGTCAAAACCTCGAATACCCAGGGTCCTCAAGCCGGGTTGGACTACTGGAAGGGACTTCCAGAAGAACTGCGTCAGACCCCCCAGATGAGCGAGTTTGAAGCACAGCTCAAAGAAAACTGGGCGGCGCAAATTCACAACGATTTCGCTAGGCTGTGGAATTCCCGACAGCCCGAGCAAGCCAAAAAAATTCTTCAGGAAGGATTGAAGGAACTGCCAGACAGCCAGCTTTTAAACGCCGACTGGAACGCTATCCAGACCCGGTGACTCCTCAAGCATTTTTAAAGGCGACAGCAGAAATCGTTCGCCTGCCGTGAGCGTATTCGACCTCGGCCAACCGAACAATACGGTAGCCCGCAGCTTCAAAGTTGGACTGATTTTTGACGTTGTCATGAAAGCCGTCGGCGTGTTCCAAAGTTTCGATCAAGTCTGAATCCTGACACAGGACCAGCACGTGATCTCCGTAACAAACACAATCAAAAGGAATGAAACGGTCTACCTGCAAGTCTCCTGCTGTAACAGCGCGTACAGCAGCCGTCTCAATCGAAGCTTGCTTTGCTTCTAATTTAATCATTCGAGCTTTGGCATCGGGTACGGCTTCACCGATGGCCTGGCTGACCCAATCGAGTAAGTGTTCCCTGAGATCGGTCAAACTTTCAAGCTGTTGAAAGTTTTCAAGAACATCCGAACCGGATAAAACCTTGGCAAGGCCCGATATTTCCTTCAGATACAGATTCCGTTGAGCGTCGGGTACGTAGTACATCACCAAAAGATGCACAGGTTTAGCGTCGATAGCTCCGTAATCGATCCCTTTAGGTGACCAACCTACTGCGCAAAGAAGTTCACCATCAGCATTGGTCCGGCAATGGGGAACAGCAACCCCTTTTCCTATGCCCGTGTTAAAGGTGGCTTCGCGGTCCATGACAGCTTTGACCAAATCTGTCCCCGAGCCAATATCTGGGATGGCCTCAATTAGAAGTGCCAGATATTCCAATGCTTTTTCTTTGCTGACTTCAGGCAACTCAACCAGGCGGCCTTCTTGCAGAGCATCCAGTAAACTTCTCATCCGCCTATCCCTCCAAAGTGTCGATGGAACCAAGTCTTCACGTTGTGCGTTAAAATGGCATAAAGCAAAAGATAACCCAAGCAGAAAGGCCAGAAGATGGCCGGTAACGGCACCATGCCCAGATCGAGGGCAAAAGGCGTGTACGGAAGAATCGCCCCGATCAGCATAATCACCAAGGTCGTCATGGTCATGGAAAAGCTGGCCCGGCTTTGGATAAAAGGGATCTTGTTCGTCCGGATGATGTGGACGATCAATGTTTGTGTCAACAAAGACTCGACGAACCACCCCGTGTTGAAAAGGTGGGCGGCATAGCTCGTGTTAGGGTCGGAAAGGTTGGCAATCTTGCTAAAATAATCTGCAAGGTTGGCAGGAGGCGCCAAGCTGAATTGGCTTGAAGCTTTGAAAAAGAACCACATCAGCGCAAAGGTTGCGTAATCAAAAATGGAGCTGATCGGTCCGATGTAGACCATGAATCGCCGTATAAAACGGATATCCCAAGACTGGGGCTTGTTAGCAAACTCGGGATCGACGTTGTCGAGGGGAATGGCCGTTTGAGACATGTCGTAGAGCAAATTGTTCAGAAGGATCTGAACAGGCTGCATCGGTAAAAAGGGAAAGAGGTAACTTGCGCCAATGACAGAAAACATATTGCCGAAATTGGAGCTGGCCCCCATTTTGATGTACTTGATAATGTTATTGAAAGTTTTTCGGCCCTCAATAATGCCGTCTTCTAGAACAAGGAGGTTTTTTTCCAAAAGGATAATATCGGCAGACTCTTTAGCGACATCGACGGCCGTATCGACAGAAATCCCAACGTCAGCGGCTTTCATGGCGGACGCATCGTTGATGCCGTCACCCATGAAACCTACAACGTGACCGGCCGACCGCAAGGCTTTTATGATCGACTCTTTCTGATCTGGCGTCAGGTGGGCAAAAACATCAAACTCGAGGGCCGTTTTGGCAAAATCCTCGGGTCCCATGCTCGCCAATTCTTTCCCCGTGATGACCCTTTGAACGTCAAAACCCACATCGCGGCAGACCTTTGCCGTCACCAGTTCATTGTCGCCCGTTAGAACCTTCACCCGGACACCGTATTCACGCAAGGAGGCAATGGCCTTTTCGGCAGAATCTTTGGGAGGATCAAGAAAAGCCAGGTAGCCCAAAAGCACAAGCCCCGATTCGTCGCCTACCGAGAAAACAGTTTGCTCCTTTGAAAACTCCCTGTAGGCAATCGCAAGGACGCGATAACCCTGAGAGGAAAGACGCATGTATTCTTCAGTGATATCATTCTTGATGATTTCGATCATGGGAAAGATATCATCATCAATTTGGTACTTGTCGCAGGCCGCAAAAACGGCTTCAACCGATCCCTTGCAAATCAAGACGTGGTGATCTTCATAATCCAGAACAACGCTCATGCGTTTTCTCTGAAAGTCAAAAGGAATCTCATCGATCTTTTTGCAAGTCGTTTCGACGTCCAGATCGTCGTGAGAAAGAATTGACAGGTCAAGCAAGTTGCGCAAACCCGTCTGGTAGTAACTGTTCATGTAGGCGTAGCGGAGAACATCATCCGAAAAACGGTTCGTCACGTCGACGTGTTTCTCAAGGATGACCTTGTCCTGGGTGATGGTCCCTGTTTTGTCGGTGCAAAGAATATCTATCGCGCCGAGATTTTGAATGGATTTCAATTTTTTGACGATGACCTTTTTACGCGACATAAAAAGCGCACCCTTGGACAAGCAAACGGTGACGATCATGGGAAGCATTTCAGGAGTGAGCCCGACTGCTATCGAAAGTCCAAAGAGCAAGGCGTCGAGCCAATTGTGCTTTGTAATCCCGACAATGAGGAAAGTGATGCTGACCATCACAATCATAAAGCGGATCATCAACCAAACAAACTTTTTGACACCCTTGTCAAAGTCTGTCGAGGCGTTGGGTGCTGCAAGATTCGCCGAAATACTGCCCAGAAAGGTCCGCATGCCTGTGTTGATCACAAAGCCGCGGGCCGCTCC
>JABEVL010000204.1 GCA_013043995.1 Spirochaetales bacterium
ATCCAGTTTTTTCCACCCCCTTGTCGGCGCCTTCGGCTGCTTTAGTCGATGAGACTGAGAGTCCCAAAATGCCTCTTGAAACACCTCGAATTCCCATTTCTCCTGATTACAACTTATTGAGCGCTCAAAGCGTGCGTCTGGATAAAACGGCGCTTGAAGAGCAGGTTCTTTTCCTTCAAACCAAAGCGGACCTGAGTCTCCCAATCAAAATTCTGCTTGTCGATTACGATCAAACGCGAAAAACCTCGTACTTGGCCTGGGAAGGAACGACCCTCGCCTCAGGCAATAAACCTTTCACCTACGATTTTCAAGACATTTTAGGAAATCACAACAAGGAGATCTTAGTCAGAGGGCTGGATGACCTGGGCCGTCCAACCCTGGACGTCTTTAACCACGTCCAAATGACGGGCATTCATGGTTTTTTTCTTAAAAGAATTTTTTCTTTGGCCCTCAAGGGCTCGATCAACGTTCTGATTTCTCCCCGTTCTGCGGCCTACGATTCTGGTGAATCCAGTGATCCGAGCTTTCCCATCATCACCGAACAAACCGACCCCTCCTCTTCCAATGGTCTGGGCGTTTTAAGAACGACCTACGACTTTCAACCTCAAAGCGATGAGTACCTCAAGGTTAAGACAGAAAAACTCCCTGCCAGCGATCAGAATGACGCAGTTCTGCAAAAACTTTTTTCCGGCGATTCTCAAAATTTCATCCAGTTTCTTAAAGGACCTTGGTTGAAAAGCGACACCACCGACCTGGGCCTCCACCCGATGATCTTTTTTGACCCCGCCACCAAAGAACTCACCTTTGCCACCGACACAGCTCAAGAGGTTTACCATTGGGATGTTTTGAGCAGAACCATGCGAAATGGACTTTACGTCGTCGGAACCAACGAGCTGATCAACTTAATCAACGTCCAGCTGAGCATCAGCGTCGTTTCTGCGGACAGCATCAATGTGAATGTTCAAGGAACACCCACCTGGTCTGGACTTTACACACGGATGCCCGAATCTCTGCTGGAATCGGCCCAAAGAAACCAGGCCTCTGCCCTACCCCAGGTCCCCATGCCCACAGGCACCTACCGCGATGAAAAGGGGAACGAGATTCAGTTCAATTCACCGCTGGTCACCTGGACCTCCCAGGGTGACAGGTCGGTCTACGCGGCTTCCCTCTTCCGTTTGAATCAACAGCTCTATTTTCAGCTTGAACCCGCGAATTCCAAGGATACCGCCCACGAGAAAACTTATCTCTTTCAAGAATCTTCTGAAAAAACCTCAAGCCAGGTCATTCGCGACATTACCCTGCAAGCAGGCTCCCTCGGTGTGCAGGGTTGGCTTGCTAATGGTCAGGAGCCCATGCGGTTTGAGCAGATCGAACTCTTGTCAGAAACAAGATGAGCTCCCTAACGGGAAAGAATAAAACTTTCAAAGCCCTGGATTTTCAACTTTTCGAGGTCCTGATCGGCCTGATCAGAGGGGATACTCACCCGATAAAGACGAAATCCAGCCTGAACGGTCCTTTCTAATTGGGGTGTCCACCCTTTGGAGGATAGTTTTTTCTCGAGCTGACGGGCGTTTTCCAGATTTCTAAAAACACCCAATTGCAGGATTTGAGTCCTGTTTTGTGCGGGCGGGATCTGGGGATATGGTAGCATTTCAGCCTCACCGCTGGCCAAAAGAAATTCCCCTCCAGTAGGCTGAACTTTCAAAAAATGCTGGCGGAAGGTATTTTTTGCCTCAGCGGACAAGCAGAGGCCCAACTCCCTGTCGAGGCTGAGCAGGATGGGGACAGTTGCATGCGCTGCTTGCCAGCGTCTAAATTTCCTCAGGGCTTCGGGGGCGCGTTGTGCCTGACGAAGAAGACTCATCTGGACAAGAAGGCCCAGCTGCTCAGCTTCGGGGTCACCCGTCTGCGTCAAGGTTTGCGCTAAGTCTTGAGCTTTCTGAACCTGACCCAAGGAAAGAGCCAAGAAAGAGGCCTTGGACAAGATCCATGCAGGCCCTCCCCGGGGTTCAAGCGCCAGCACTTTTTCATAAGCTGACAAGGCCTGGGAAAAATGACCCTGCAATTCCAAGACCGAAGCGTCACGCAGAGCCTCAGGGAGATCCTGCGCCACCAGAACCTGCGCAAGCCTCAAGCTCAGAAAACAGACGAACAAAAATCTCACACGCGCCGGCTACGAAAAACCTTGTAAAGGGTCCAGATCCCTCCCGCTAACAAACCCAGTCCGCTTGCACCCAAAAGGAAGCTTGCTAGAACCCCAACCACCGGCGAAACAGCGACCAAAACGCCCGCCAGCATCCCGACCATGCCGGCCATGGCACTGGAGGGCTTCTGGAAAAGACGCCAGCTTACACAAAAGATTACGGCTCCTACAACCACGGCGGCGATGGGGTTGTGCAATAATCCCATCAGGCCCCAAATCCCCAAGCCCCCGACAATGCTGCTTGTCCCCCAAAAGATCTTGACCCTGTTGTCCTTGCGCATCAAATCACTCATTTTCAGCCTCCTTACGGCGGAAATTAATGACGAAAACTCCGTTGTCCCGTGTAAACCATCGCCGCTTTTGCTTCATTACAAGCCTCGATGGTTTCAAAGTCTCTCAGGGAACCACCAGGTTGAACCACTGCGGTAATTCCCTCACGTAAACCGACATCGACACCGTCCCGGAAAGGGAAAAAGGCGTCAGAAACCATGACGCAACCCGGAAGACCGCCTTTTTTTTCCTTCACTTCCGCATCGATTTCAGCTTTTTTTTCTTGGTCTTCGAGGGCGTTATACGCAATCTTCCAACGCTGCCAAGAAAGAAGGTCGGCTAACTTTCTATAGGCCTTATCCCGGGCGATTTCGGCGACACCGACACGGTCCTGCTCACCTGTTCCGATTCCCACTGTCGCACCATTTTTGACGTAAAGGACCGAGTTGCTCGTCACCCCCGCCTCCACCAGCCAACCGAAGCAGATGTCTTTCCATTCCTGTTCAGTGGGCAGACGCTGAACCTCGTAGGTCTTACCTTTATAGACGGCCTCGGCCTTAAAAAAATCTTGGGGGGTCCTGGCCGCTGGGACAAAAGACCACTGAGTCACCACTCCTCCATCGACCAGGGCTTTCAGATCGAGGACCCGTTCGCCAGCGAACTTCGACAAGCGTTCAATTTCGCGAATTTCAAGAACACGAATGTTGGGTTTGGTCTTGAAAAGACTTAGAACATCAGGAGCGTACGAGGGGGCCACGACCACTTCAACGTAGCTTTCAAGGATCTGCAGGGCCGTTTCTTTATCCATCTCACGATTGACGACGACACAGCCGCCAAAAGCAGCCACGCGGTCAGCCCAATACGCTTTCGAGTAGGCTTCCAGGAGGGTCGTTCCTTGAGCAACACCGCAGGGGTTGTTATGCTTGACGATGACGACGCAAGGCTGCTCGTGAAGATACCGCAGGATGTTCA
>JABEVL010000205.1 GCA_013043995.1 Spirochaetales bacterium
CGGTTGGCGCATCGTCGTCACCAACCCTACAAGCACCAGCTGGTCAACGGCTTCACGGGTTTTCGTCGCATCGGCCCTTTTTGAAGGTTCCCTTTTTTCCATAGATACCACCTCGGGCAACACAGCTGCAGCCGCAACCACTTCAGCGCCGCCAGGAACGACGGTGCGAGAAATTCCAGAAACAGCTGAGGTTTCGCCGGCTCCTCACACCCTTGAATCCCTCTATCCCGAAGTGAGCTCAAGATTTAATCCTTCGACTAGCGTCCTCAACGTGCTTGAGCTCTTATCAGCAGGAAATTATGCCCTAAGCGCTTTTGTTTCCCCCTTTCGTTACCAGGTATGGAAAAACATCGTCTTTTATTACAGGTTTGCCAGTGGAACGCCGGGTACCGTGACACTGTCTCTCACCGATCCGAACAACAGCGGCTTGACCGTCACCTGGTCGCCTGTCAGTGGCACTGATTGGCAAAAAGCTGTCGTCGACCTGCAAGCCCAAACCCTCCAGGTGAATGGAGTCACTCAAGGGACTGTCGCTATCAATGGAGGCTCGGCGAATTGGGATCAGGTCCACCTGAGTTCGACGGGTTCGAGCGGTGTTATCGCGTATTTTGCCGAAATTCACGCTGAGAATCCGCTGTGGGAAATGACGGGAAGCGTTCGAGCTACGGGAACCTGGAATCAAGAACAGCCTGTCAGCTTTCAGGGTGTATCCCTGCTTTCGTCAACGACGATCCAGGCCATCACCCAGACGAGCGGTACGACAGCAGGAGAGCCGAACTGGATGGGACAAACCAACCTGAGTACCAACTTGTTAGGCTCACACTGGAACGCCCAAGCCTGGATGGCGGCAACTCCCGGTGCCTCGCAGCTTCATGGGGCCTACGACGCTTCGATTCCTTTAGGTCCCCTGGTGCTCACCGACAGATTTTCAGACTTTGGGTCACGCCAAGAAGGAGCCCAACTCATCTTGCCCTACCTGGGATCGCTCAACGCTTTGGCCTCTGCGATTGGCCCTCCCGACCGTCTGGAACAGAACTACAGCGCTTCGTGGAGCCGTTGGTTTTCTCCCCTATGGACAGGAACGGACGGACTTTCGACGACCTGGGATCTCCATGAAATTCGAAATATTCCAATCTCGTTAGCACCCTTTGTCCAGCAATGGCAAGACAGCTGGGGCTGGCTGGGGTGGCGTTCCGACGTTCCAGATTTTACCCAGGCCTCGGCCCAACTTTTGTGGACAAGGAGTCCGGCCATCGAAGGGGGGGCTGTCGGTTGGAACCTGATGATGAACATGGGAACGACACAGACCAACGGCTCTCCCTGGCTGGCCGGTCCTGCGGCATCCTGGTCCTTGGGCATTCCTTTTCTGATTTCCATCTTCAACTCTCCCTGGAAATTCACACCCAGCGTCGCAAGGTCGTTGAGTCTAACGGATCAAAACGCCTCGGGGATGCCGACTTCGCAACTGATCCAAACATCCTGGGACCGGCTTTCCAGCGTTTCCCCAGGATGGCTGGCTCTTCCGTTTTCGGAAGTCTTCCAGAACAACGTCTTTGACAACCAGCCCGACACCCTTGGAACAGGCATCCTAGAATCCGATGCTGAGCTTCTGCTCAATAGGCCGAGGTCGTTAACGCCCTGGGACCTGGCGATCCCTTTACAAGCCGACCTCAAGCATCTGAACCGCCAGGAGAGCCAGAATACCAGCCTCCTTTCCTACCAACAAACGACAGTCAGTCTTTCGTCTCAAGCGAACAACATCTTTGGCCGCCTCGGCGTTGACCCTGTTGCCGCCTGGTACGAGACCGACGAATGGTCCTGGGGCACACAATTCACGTTCTCCGACGGTAGCCAAGTGACCGACCAGCAGGTTCTATGGACGGCCAACACTCAGGCTAAAATCTTTTTCACGCGCAACGAGAACGTGGCTTTTCCGGTGACCGTCAGCAGCCAGTGGTCTCAAACCAGCCTGTTCACCGTCGAACTGATTCCCAGTTGGGACATCAAACTTCCGGCCCACCTTCCCTTTTCTTTTCCTGAGTGGTTCAGCCCCAAAAATTATCCCCGTCAGATCGAACACACCCTAAGTCTCGACATTTTGTTCGGAGGAGGTAGTCTGCCGGCACCTCTTTTACAAAAACTTGAGGCGGTTTATGTGGCCTCCCTTTCGCTTTCACAGGCCAGCAGCCTCGCTTTCACGATGAAATGGGGAAACCAGTGGAGTACCTTCCAGTACCTCATCGGACTGGAGGCTGACCTTGATCTCAAGTTGAGTTTCTAGCTGGGGTAGCAAGAAACGAAGCTTTCATCATTTAACAGAAAAAGGCTGACGCAACGTGTAATTTTAAGTAAAATAATTTCGTGAGCAGTTTTCTAAAACCCGAAAGGCGGCCTGTCAGGCGACTTGATGAAACGGTCGCCCGAAGGATTGCCGCCGGCGAAGTCATCGACAGGCCGGCCTCCGTGCTCCGTGAACTTCTTGACAACGCCATTGACTCGGGAGCATCGTCCATCGATGTCAAATGGGACGCGGGCGGTATGGAAAGGATCACCGTCAGCGACGACGGTTGCGGTCTAACCCCTGAAGACCTCGAACTTTGCTGGCTCCCGCACACCACGTCCAAGATACAGACCGTTGAAGACCTCGATCATCTGACGAGCCTCGGTTTTAGGGGAGAGGCCCTCGCCAGCATTGCCAGTTGCTCCCGTTTGACGATCCTTTCCTCAACCGGCGACGCGGGTTTAGCCCACGTCCTTGAGGTCGACAACGGCCGTGCGTCGAGCCTGAAAAAATCCAGCGGACCCCGAGGAACCCGCCTGAGTGTGGAAAACCTCTTTCATGAAATTCCCGCCCGACGCCGGTTTCTCAAACTTCCTTCAGCCGAAAGCGGAATGTGCCGTAAGACCTTTGACGAGAAAGCTTTAGCCTTTCCCCAATTGGCCTTTCGACTTTGGATCGACGGCAAACTCAAACTCGATTTACCCGCTCAAACGAGGCAGGAACGCCTGGCCCGGCTTTGGCCATCGCCCTGGGATCAACCCGGCCAAATTCGAGAGTTTTCGGGAAGTTCCCCGGGTGCCCGCTGGGACGTATGGGCGATTCTGCCCCCCCACCATCGGGGTGACCGCAAAGGAATTCACCTTTGGGCAAATGGACGCCCCCTTCAAGAATACAGTTTTGTTCAGGCGGTTTGTCACGCTTTTGAAGGCTGGTTACCTGGAGGCGCCTATCCCTACGCCGTCGTTTTTTTGACGATTGATCCAGCCCTTGTGGATTTTAACATTCACCCCGCTAAGCGCGAAGCACGCTTTCGGACGGGAGAACAGCTTCACCGTGCCCTTGTCGATACCCTCCGCGAGGGGCTCAGAAGTTCCAAGACGCCAGCCCCCTTATTTGCAGACACACGCCCAGAACCCCTCAAGGAGCTTCTCTGGCCTCAGCAGCCGATCGCAAAAAGTCCAGAGATTTTAAGAGGCCGGGCACGTCTCCCCTCCCTGTCCCACTGGGATCCGGGTTCGACCCTGAATGAACCCCAAAACGGTTTTCGCCTTCCTCCTTCTTTGTCTCCCCCTGCTTTGCCGAAGGAAACGGAAGAAACCTTGCCCGCCTACCCGTTTCGCTACCTGGGACAAATTCTGGGGGTTTTTTTGGTCGTCGAGCTTGAAGAGGACGTTTACCTCATCGACCAGCACGCCGCTCACGAGCGGTTGCTCTACGATGAACTCAGGAATTCGGCTCAAAAAAAACAAGCTCTCCTGATCCCCAGAAGAATCGCCCTCGAAAAGGAAACCGCCGACTCCCTTTTGGCCCGAAAGGAGGAGTGGGAGGCTCTTGGAATCGGTTTAAGACGTCGAGGGGAAACCGAGGTCGAACTGACGAGTCTGCCCCAAAACGTTGCGGATCGTGAGAGCCTTGTTGTGGAGTTTCTTTGCAGTTCACTTCAATCTCCCGAAGATCTGCAAAAAGAACTTTACGCCAGTATTTCGTGCCGAAGCGCCGTGATGGATGGGGATCCCCTGGATCCTGAGGCCGCCCGGGAACTTGTCAACAGAACCTTGCACCTCGAAAATGCCCGTTGTCCCCATGGACGCCCCCTTTGGGTCAAGCTGACGCGGAAGGAACTTTTTGAAAAAATCGGGCGTTTAGTCTAGCGACTGGGCCCGACATTGCACTTCAGAAAGTTAGACCAACCCTACTTCCATACCCTTTAACGACCTTAGCTCAATCATTTTCTGAACCAAGTTTTTTTATACTCTTGAAATCTCCGATACTTGACTTATATACTAGAGTAGATTATATAAATGAGAGCCGTTGATGGGGCAGAAATTTCAAGATGGGGGAAGAAATGGACCAGCTAGAAAAACTCGAGGCTCAGGGCGTTTACATTCTGCGGGAAGCGTACAGAAAGTTCAAAAATCTGGCGATGCTTTGGTCGATCGGCAAGGACAGTACGGTTCTGCTCTGGCTGGCCCGTAAGGCGTTTTTTGGTCACGTTCCTCTTCCGCTGGTTCACATTGATACGTCCTACAAGATTCCCGAGATGATCGCTTATCGTGACGAATTGGCCAAAAAATGGCGCCTTAACATGGTGTGGGGGCAAAACACCCAAGCCCTGAAAGAGGGAAGGACCTTCCCCAACGGAAAAATCGACAGACTGGCCTGCTGCGCAAGCCTAAAATCCGAGGCCCTCAAACACACCCTTTCGGGAGACTGGCCCCGATGGCGGCTCAATCATGAAACAGGGGAGTATGAAGTGGACCCCAACAAGGAGCCCTACACCGGTGTCATCGTCGGAGTGCGCGCCGACGAAGAAGGAAGCCGCAGCAAAGAAAGATATTTCTCACCGAGGGACAAGCACAACGACTGGAATGTCGACGATCAACCCCCCGAATTGTGGGACCAGTTCAAGACAGATTTCCCTCCAGGAACCCACATTCGTATTCATCCCCTACTGGATTGGACCGAACTCAACATCTGGGAATACATCGAGCGTGAAAATATTCCTGTCACCCCGCTCTATTTTGATCAGGGAAAAGGAACACGCTACAGAAGCCTCGGCTGTTACCCCTGCACGCAGACGGTCGCCTCGACGGCAAGCAACGTCTCGCAGATCATCGAAGAACTGCGGACGGGCAAGTTTGCCCACGTTGCAGAACGCTCGGGCCGAGCCCAGGACAAAGAAGGCGGAGGTGGACTTGAAGCCCTTCGACGCGACGGGTACATGTGAGATTTTTTGTTGAAGAACAGAAAGGAAGGAAGCTGAAGTGAGCGACAATTCGTTGAGAGAGCAATTCAACATCGTGGTGGTCGGCCACGTCGACCATGGTAAATCAACAGTCATCGGCCGGCTATTGGCCGACACAGGAAGCCTTCCCGACGGCAAACTTGAGCAGGTCCAGCGTGAATGCGCCAGGACTTCCAAACCGTTTGAGTACGCTTTTCTGCTGGATGCCCTGAAAGCTGAACAAGCCCAAGGCATCACCATCGATACAGCCAGAAGTTCTTTTAAATCTGAAAGACGGGATTACATCATCATCGATGCTCCCGGTCACATTGAGTTTCTTAAAAACATGATCACGGGAGCGGCCCGGGCCGAAGCTGCTCTTTTGATCATCGACGCCAAAGAAGGTGTCCGGGAAAACTCACGCCGTCACGGGACACTCCTTTCGCTTTTAGGAATTCGGCAGGTCGTCGTCGGCGTCAAAAAAATAGATCTGGCTGACTACAGCCAGAGCGTTTTTGAAACGATTCAAAAGGAGTACACAGCCTTTCTGGCCCAGGTGGGGTTGCACCCCCAGGCCTTTTTACCGCTTGCTGCCTTTCACGGCGAAAACCTGATCGTTTCGTCCCAGCGCATGCCGTGGTTTCATCAGGAACCCTTGCTGGCACAGATGGACCGCTTTGTCAAAGAAGTTCGTCCGGACGCCCAGGACCTTCGTCTCCCAGTGCAAGACGTTTACAAATTCACCGAAGCCGGTGACGACCGACGCATCGTGGCTGGACGCATCGAAGCTGGGACCCTGCACGTCAACGATGAAGTTGTCTTCTACCCTTCGCACAAAAAAGCCCGCGTTAAAACCTTTGAAGAATTCAACGTTCAACCTCCTCAAAGTTACGGACCAGGAAAATCTGTTGGATTCACCCTCGACCCCGAGATCTATGTCCAACAGGGCGAGCTCATGGTGCGTTCGGGACAGAAACCGCCCCATACGGGAACCCGGCTTCGGGGGAATGTCTTTTGGATGGGTCGAAAACCCATGATCGTTGGAAAAAAATACAAACTGAAACTCCACACCGGCGAAGTCCCCGTTTGGCTGGAAGAAATCCGTTCGGTGCTTGATGCCTCAGACCTTTCGAGTTCCAAAAAAAATCAGATCGATCAGCACGAAGTCGGCGAGTGCGTGCTCGAAACTTTCAAACCTGTAGCTTTTGACCTGTCCAGCGACCTCGCTCCCACAGGGCGTTTTGTCCTCGTCGACGACTATGAAATCGCGGGTGGGGGCATCATCCTTGAGGATCTTGGAAAGGAACAAAAGCTCCTGGAACGTCATCTGGAAAATCGCGAACGCCAGTGGGACCGAAGCCAGA
>JABEVL010000206.1 GCA_013043995.1 Spirochaetales bacterium
CCTCAAAACAGTGACCTGGACAATAACCATCTATGGCTTTTCGATCAGTTTTGGACAGATGCCGAAATGCCTCAAATTTCTCACCCCACGGGTGCCGAAGTCTGTGGCAGCAAAAAAGTTCTTTGGGCTCTTTTAGGAGATTCAGGGTCGAATTGGAGCCTGTATCAAGACTCTCCCGAATGGGGATGGCAGGTTTTACCTTTACCCATCCAACCCCTGGAGTCCACCATATTTTCTGATGGTCAAGGGTTGCGGTTACTGGGACGAGGGCCAGGATTTTTGTTACTATACCGCTGGGACGGACAAGAGTGGAACACTGGTTTGGATCTACGTCCGTTAGTTTCAAAACCAGACTTTTTGGTTAAGTTTCTTTCCCCTCCTCCTGGGGGGAAACAAGGCTTACTCCTTTTTTGTCAGCCAGGAAAAAAAACAACTGAGGTCAGTATTTATGAACTCCCATAGGAAAAATTTCAATTCAGGTAGGTTGTTCTGAAGGTGATCCTGTAAGAGGAAACTCAAGAATCTGAAAATCTCCAAAAGGCCGTTCTTGAGGCCTGTGGGTCACGTAAATCACGGTCGTCCCTCTGATTCTTGCTTCATGGAGAAGAGTTTCCTGAAACTTTGCTTCAGCCCCTTCATCTAAACCCTGACAGGGTTCGTCCAGCAATAAAAGCTCAGGATCTTTGACCAGAGCACGAGCCAAAAGGGCCAACCTCTGTTCCCCCCATGAGAGTTCTTCCCAATTTTTGTGCGCTTGAGAAGCGAGACCAACAGAATGCAATATTTCGCGAGTCGCGGCGACCTGATCCCACGAGGGAGTTCTTACAAACCGTACTGCATCTTGAAAGGCAGCCGCAACAACCTCCTCCAGCGGTGTGAACCATAGGTCACGAAATCTTTGATGGACAGCGTACGACAAATGCGAGATTTTCTTGTGTAAATCCGCCCAGGTTAATTCAGGACCGCGCTTTTTCCCGAAGATTCTCAGGCCAGGTTGAAAAGCTTGGGGATGTTCGCCAGAGATCAAACCCAACAGAGTGCTTTTCCCCGAACCATTGGGGCCTCGGATCAGCCAGTGGGTTCCTGAATAGACCTTCCAAGAGAAATTCCTTAGGACCTCGAGATCGGGGTATCCCGCCCAGACATTTTCAAACTCCAGAACGGGAACCTGATCGAAGTGCCGCAGTTTTGGAGGACTCACTAGCCTGGATTTAAGTTCGCCAGGCAGGCCTCCGGAAGTTGGATGCCAATCTTCACGTCGCCCTTGAAAGACTGTTTTTCCTTCAGAAAGCTCCCAAACGTGGCTCACTTGGAGGGGAAAGTCCTCTGCTCGTCGGCTCAGAAAAAGAACTGGGGATCTGGTTTCAATTCGTCGTGCAATGCGTTTTGCCAAAAGTTCACGAGCTTGATCGTCTAATCCCTCGTACGGTTCGTCTAAAATCCAAAACGCTTGATTCCAAGCTCTGGCTAGGCAAGCTCGGCGGAGTTCGCCTGTTGAAAGCTGTTTAATGCCTCTTAACTCCTTTCCCCTCAAGCCCATATCAACCAAAAGTTCAGACGATCCGACAAAAGCAAGGACCGTGGTTCCAATGTCGGGTTTTTCACTCACGTCGGAAAGATCAGCGCGTCGTTCCGCTTCTAACAGACGTTTCTGAGACTCAAAACCAATCAACGACTCTTGTGAAAGCCTTGAATCAACAAAAAAATCCCCCGAATAGACGAGTAATTCCTGGGTCAAGAGGGCTGCCAACGCAGATTTTCCTGAACCGTTACTTCCTGTGACGGCCCACACGTCACCAGGTTTCCAGACCCAGCTCAGGTCAAATAGAACCTTTCGTCGGTAGTCGCCGGCAGTCAAGTGCTTGAGTTTAACGTATTCCATCTTTCCACGATAATGGAAGCCGATAGCCTGGGGCAAGAGTTTCATGTTGACACTCAGCCTTTGATAATGACAAAGTTAGCTTTATGATTACGGTTAATAATGTCTCCCTTGCTTACGGAAAACGCTTCCTCTTCAAAGAAGTGAACCTGAAATTTACTCCGGGAAATTGCTACGGCCTGATCGGCGCCAACGGAGCTGGGAAATCAACTTTTCTCAAGATCCTTTCTGGAGAGATTGAGCCCGATTCCGGGGAAGTTTTAATTCCTACGAATAGCCGCTTGGCCGTACTTAAGCAAGACCAGTTTGCCTACGATGATCAAACCGTTTTAAACACGGTGATCCAAGGCTTCGACAGCCTTTGGAAGGTCATGCTGGAGCGAGAAGAACTCTACGCCAAAGAAAATCTGAACGACGCCGAAGGAATGCGCGTTGCTGAGCTCGAAGGTGAGTTTGCAGAAATGGGTGGGTGGGAAGCCGAGAGCGAGGCAGCAACCCTGCTCAGCGGCCTCGGTATTGGTGAATCCCTTCACCAGAAACTCATGAAAGACCTCGACGGGGGCGAAAAAGTACGAGTTCTTCTGGCTCAGGCCCTCTTTGGGAATCCTGACATCCTTTTGTTGGACGAACCGACCAACCACCTTGACCTTGAATCGATTCATTGGCTTCAAGACTTTCTGGAAAAATTTTCCAACACCCTGATCGTCGTGTCGCACGACAGGCATTTTCTCAATCAAGTCTGCACGCACATTGCCGACATCGATTTTGGAGCCATTTCACTCTACGTTGGCAACTACGATTTTTGGTACCAGATGAGCCAGTTGCTCAATAAACAAAAAAAGGAAGAAAAACGCCGATCTGAAGAAAAAGCCTCAGAACTTAAGGCCTTTATTCAACGCTTTGCCTCCAACGCCTCAAAATCTCGGCAGGCTACAAGCCGCCAAAAGCTTTTGGACAAATTGGATTTGGATTCCCTCAAACCTTCAAGCCGAAAGTTTCCCTACATCGGCTTTAAGGCCGAAAGGGACTGCGGCCGCGTGATCTTGTCGTTCAAAGGTCTAAACAAAAAGGTGGACGGGGTTTCCATTCTTGAAAACCTCAGTTTAACGATTGAACCTGGGGAGAAAGTCACCTTTCTCGGGGACGCCCAAAAGAAGTCCGTCCTTTTTGAAATTCTTGGGGGCGACCTTTTGCCCGATTCAGGGACGATCGAATGGGGCCAAACGATCACCAAAGCCTACTTTCCTAAAGACTCAAGCAGGTACTTCACCTCTGACGACAACCTTGTCGATTGGCTTTCACAATTCAGCAAAGAGAAGGATGAAACCTATCTGAGAGGTTTTTTAGGGAGGATGCTTTTTTCGGGAGACGAGGCCCTAAAACCCGTCAACGTTTTGTCCGGCGGTGAAAAGGTTAGGTGCATGATGAGTCGGCTCATGCTTTCAGGTGCCAACCTGCTGATTTTGGACGAACCGACCAATCACCTCGACCTCGAAGCAATCACAGCGCTCAACACCGCCATGACGGAGTTTGATCAAGTGATCCTGTTCACGAGCCACGACCACGAACTCAATTCGACGGTGGCTAACCGCGTCATCGAATTCACACCATCGGGGGTGATCGACAGAAAAATGGGCTTCGAAGACTACTTGGCCAGCTCTGAAGTTCAGCAGCTACGCGACAGCCATTATAAGGGTCATGTTCGGCTGGTGCTTGAGGCCTAGAACCTGAAAGACTGCCGAATTCTTAGTCCGACTTTTCAAGAACAGCCGAGAACAGGGAAGAAATTCCCCAGGAATTCTTCACCTCCCGGGACTCGGCTGAAGGCTGAAGTTGGGGAATTTCGATCAAGGGAACGGCTGGCATTTGAGACTGAAAGTAGTTCACAAACACATCGTGCAACTCAGCCCCCCAAGCGTCCGCCTGATTGAGCACAATCCCAGCCAGGGGGATGCCTTTGGTTTCGAGCAACGACAAGGTGAGCAGGGTGTGATTGAGGCTTCCAAGTCTTGGCACGGTTACGACGATTGTTTTCCAGCCTTGTTCAGCTACAAAGTCCGCACTCGTTCGCCCTAATGATAGAGGCACAAGGATTCCCCCCGCCCCTTCGCAGAGAACTACCTCGTAGCTTTCTTCAAGATTTTTAAACTGTCGCGTAAGGTTTTTTTCATCGATAATTTTCCCTTCCATGCTAGCCGCCCAATGGGGCGACATGGGGCGTTCAAAAATGTACGGACAGGTTCTACCTTGCAGGTCAACGTCTAGAATAGGCAACCCAGCTATTTTCCTGTGTTCAAGCAGGTCGTCGGAAAGCCCTCGGCCTCCAGTCTGAACGAGCTTAGCAGAAACTGCACGTAATTTTTGTGAAAGAAGAAATCGCAACAAAAGGCCCGTCGTCCAAGTTTTCCCAATCCCTGTGTCGATTCCTGTGATGAAATACGTCATGCCTACTCCCTTTGCCACAAGACCACCTTGGCGGTATAGCTCAAGGGGCAGGTCTGATCCTGGCTCCGGGGATAATTTTTTTCAAATTGTGCCAAAGCGGACCGTGTCCACACACACTCTTCAGTTGCCCCAACCCCCGTGGCCTGGATATGACGCAGAACGTCCAAAGGGCGTTCAAAATGAAGGGTCTTTTCAATCGCCTGATCCTGCTTGAAAAACCAGCCTACTTTATGGGCTGTTTCTTTCCATACGCTGTCAGTGGGATAGCTGAGGCCCTTTCCTGTTACAGTCTGAAACTCGTCAAAGGTTCCGGGAAGAAATAACCCCAAAGCCAAAACTCCTCCGGGTCGAACGGCTTGAAAGGCAAGATTCAAGACCCTCAGGGGGGAGTTGAACCATTGAACCACGGCGTTGGCCGCCACGAGGTCGAGTTCTTTTGGCCACTCAATTTTCTCTGCATCGCCCACCAAAGTCTTGACAGTTCCGTTCCAGGACAAGGACGCACGGGGCGGATCCCAAAGATCATTGAGGAAAATTTCCTTGACCTGTAAATGCTTCAAAAGCGGTCGTGTGAGCGTCAGCACTCCGCAACCAAGCTCCAAAACTCGCGAGAATTTGACATTCAAAGAAGCTAAAACTTCGACCATTGTTTCCGCCATATTTTTTTGGACGACGGCGTGAGTGTCGTAGGTAGCTTGGGAGCGTTGAAAATGACGGGCGATCAGGTTTTGATTCAATTAGCAGTTACCCTCCCCTCATCGAAAAATATTTCGTCCCAACTGGACCAAAGGGTAAAGGGGAAATGACCAGCGTCGAGAACTTTCAGAGGGACTTGCCCCTTCCAGAATCTTTCTTGGGATAAGGGGGGGAAAATCTGGTCGCGTGATCCCAACAACGCCTTGTGAAATAGCCCTTCGACAGGTCGTGGAACTTTTTCTGCAAGGAGCACCTCGTGTAAAAAAGCAAGCTCACGTGCCTGATCCTCGATGCTCCTCTCAGGTTCGCAAGCCAAAAACTGGGCTTCTGTTTGAGGATCAGAACAAACCCGTCTGTAAAAATCAGGACGGGTCGATGGGCCAAATCGTTCACGCGTCAGCGCAAAAATCACGGGGGGAATGCCCAGTTTGGCGTCTAACGGACGAAGTGTTCCATTGATGGCCACTCGGGTACCCGGCTTTTGAAGGATCTGAGCGCCGATTTGACCAAAGACCCAGACACCCAAGGACCAGGCAACAACGTCGATTCTCGGGTAGGCCAAAATAGCCATTTCATCTTCCTGCGAGATTCCAAGGTCATGGTAGGCGCCGAGAATCAGCAAATCTGCATTTTCAGGAATTTCAAGGGTACTGAGGGGCCGAGGGTCCATAGCAAAGCCATTGCAAACTAAAATTAAGCGGCTCTTGCCCCTTTTTTTTTTCCAAATTGATTTCAAGAGAACTCCTTTGCTAGGACGGACCAAAGAGGTTCAAGAAACGCAGGTTCGATGTCGGATCGTAAGGACAAGCGCAAACGGGAGCTTCCTTCGGGAACTGTTGGGGGACGAATCGGCAAACCCCAAATTCCAGCGTTTAAACACTCTTGAGCGAGTTGGACGGCACGATCTGGGGTGCCAAGAACTACAGGAATGATCCACGTTGAACCTCGAACAAGAATTCCTTCTGCACGCGCCCGCTGATGGAATTGTTTCCATAACTTTTTTAGGCGTTCACGTCGCTCTGCAAGTTCCTCGTTCTGTCCAAAATAAAAAAGAACTGACTGAGTCACACTGGGAGGTAAAGCGGTGCTAAAAATCAAAGGACGGCTCTTTTGGATCAGCGTGTTACGTGCTATTTCGGCACAGGCCACGAAGGCCCCCATCGATCCCATAGCTTTACCGAAGGTCCCTACCAGGAAATCGACCTCACGATCCCAACCCTCCTGTTGGGCCAGGCCGCCTCCCTCTTTTCCCAAAACACCGAACGCGTGGGCCTCATCCAGATACAAAAAGGAGTCAAATCGACGTTTCAAGTCCACTAAAGCGGACAGATCAGCTTCATCCCCGTCCATCGAGAAGACAGATTCTGTCAGGATCAGAGACCTCGAGTGTTTTGGACGATACTGCTTCAAAAGCTCCTCAAGATGACCCATGTCGTTGTGCCTGTAGCGGTGCAAGGTTGCGCCAGAAAGCTTCCAGCCGTCGACAAGACTTGCATGAACAAAACGGTCGGCAAAAATCACGTCAGGAGGACCGACGATAACGGGGATGATCCCCGTGTTCACGTGCCAGCCACTATTGTATAAAAGGACTTTTTTTCCTGGGTAGAGACTTTCAAGCACTGCCTCAAGTTCCTCCTGGACCAGATGGGCCCCCGCCATCAAACGGCTGGCCGTCGAACCAAAAAGAGGCAGACTTTGAGCTTGCGCTTTTTCATATAGGAGGCGGGCTAACTCGAGGTTGAGTTCAGGATCGGAAGCCAACCCCAAATAATCGTTGCTGGAAAGGTTCAGCAACGTTTTCCCTTCCCAGCCTACCCAAGGCCCCGAACGCTCGACTGGAGTCCGAAAGGACCTGAGTCGGCCTTGCGAAGCAAGGTTTTTAAGTTCGAGTTGCCAAGCTTCAAAAACTTCGTGCGTGTTCACACGTCCCTCGGTGAACCGGATGGGGTATTATTGCCGTCAAGGGGCCCTTCTTTCGATAGCTCTTCCATAACCCCTGTGATTACATCCAGACTACGTTGCATGATGATCCCCAAGTCTTTTTCGCGGACTGACAGGGGAAGAAACCAGTAGATTGTATCTCCTAGCGGGCGCAAAACAAGACCCTTTTCGAGTGACTTACGGTAAACGCGTTGTCCAGCTTTCAAACGTGCATCCCACGATGTGCGGGTGAGGGGTGAGATCAAATCGACGGCACCGATGTGACCCAAGAAGCGAACGTCTCCCAGACCCGCATGCCCGCACCAAGAGGCGAGTATTTCGTGAAAAAGCTTACGAACGGGGGCAGCTTTTTCCATCACCTTTTTACGTTCAAAAATATCAAGGCTGGCGAGAGCTGCAGCACAGGCAATGGGATTAGCCGTGTAGCTATGCCCGTGAAAAAAAGTCCGTACGGGAAAACCTTCAAAGGCGGATGAAATTTGGGGTGTCGTGACGGTCAAAGCCAAGGGCAAGACACCTCCAGAAAGTCCTTTGGCGAGGCATAAAAAATCAGGAACAGTTCCGGCCTGATCCAGCGCAAAAAACGTTCCCGTCCGGCCAAATCCCGTTGCCACTTCGTCGTATATGACCAAGATATTCAATTCTTTACAAAGCTTTTCAAGCCTTTTGAGGTATTCTGCAGGATAAGGGAGCATCCCGGCCACGCACTGAATCAGTGGTTCGACGATCACGGCGGCGGTTCGGTCGGCTTCAGCTCTCAGTCGAGTTTCACTGTCTCGCCACACGTCTTCAGGACAAGGATTTCCTACAGGATTGAGCGTGCAGGATGTCGTAGGGACAGGACGTACGGGGGCTTTGAGCCGATAACTCGAGAATTTCAGCTTTTCAAAAGGCGCATGAAAATCATCCAGGCCACTGACACCCACGGCCCCGAGAGTGTCCCCATGATACGAATTCTCAAAATGGGCAAATTGTGTTTTCTGAGGGTTTCCTGTGTTGGCGTGGTACTGAAAAGCGAGTTTTATTGCGGCCTCAACGGCCGTCGAGCCATCGTCCGAGTAAAAGAAACGGGAAAGTTCTTGCGGCAACCTCAGATAAAGCCGCCGTGAAAGCTCTGTAGCGAGGGGATGGGTAAAACCTGAGAAATTCACGTGATCAAGCCGCTTAATCTGCCGGGAAACCGCCCGTACGAGGGCAGGATGGCCATGGCCGTGGACCGATGTCCACCATGAACTGATCGTATCATAATACCAGTGGCCCTCCGTGTCCCAGAGCTTGATTCCCCGAGCCTTGACGATAACAGGCGGAGGAAAAGCAGAACTCCGCTGGGTGAAGGGGTGCCAGAGTAACTGATGATCGATCTTTTGTACTTCAATACGCTTTTGCATTCATATCACCCTTTGGAAAGGACCTTGAAAAATGAATAAGTAACGGGATAATACGGTTATGATAACGGGACGTCAATTCCCGCAAAAACTAAGGAGACCCTATGTGGAAAGAACTCGCCCAGCGGATTCTTGACGGTTACCAACTTACCCGTGACGAGGGGCTGGAGCTCCTGGACAGCCCAGACAGCGAAAACCTGCAAATTCTGGACGCTGCATGGACCGTTCGCCGTCACTATTTTAAGAATGAAGTCAAGGCCAACGTTCTTTCAAACGCCAAACGTGGTCTGTGCTCGGAAGATTGCCACTACTGTGGTCAATCGCAGCACGCTCAGGACACCTCGCTCAAATTTGGTTTTATCAGCAAGGAAGAAATGGTTGAACAGGCGCGTCAGGCCAAAAAGACAGGAGGGCGGAGGTTTTGCGTGACCATGGCCGTCCGCTCTGCCAGCTGGAGTGCTGTCGAAACCTTGGCGGAAGCCACGAAAGAAATCAAACAGGAACTGGGCATCGAAGTTTGCGCCTGCATGGGGCTCATGACGGGTGAAACAGGCAAAGCCAAACTCAAGTTTTTGAAGGACTCGGGGGTCGATGCCTACAACCACAATCTCAACACCCACGAAGACCTCTACGAGCAAATCTGCACCACGCACACCTACCAAGACCGTTTGGAAACCCTGAGAAACGCCCAAGAAGCAGGTTTTTCTACCTGTTCGGGCCTCATCATCGGACTCGGCGAAACTAAAGAGCAAATCGTCGACCTGGCGTTGACCTTCCGTCACGAGGGAGTCGAGAGCATCCCTGTGAATTTTTTGATACCTGTCGAGGGCACGCCCATGGCAGAGCGGCCAACTTTACAAAACCTCACGCCGTGGAAGGCCCTCCGTTACCTTTGTTTATTTCGATTGACGAACCCGAGTGCCGAGTTGCGGGCAAGCGCAGGCCGTGAAATCCACCTGCGTAGCCTCCAGAATCTCGCCTTGCTTCCTGCAAACAGTTTGTTTCTGGACGGCTACCTCACTCAGGATGGGCAAGGTGCTGAAAAAGACCTAGCGATGATCGCCGACCTGGGCATGGTTGCCGTCGCGGGCCATTAACTGGCATTTTACCCAAAGAAAAACCCGTAAGTTTCTACGGCGCTCCGACTTCCTGAAATGTCAACAAATCCTTTCGGGGGTCGGCGGCGCTCACTTTTAAACGAAAAGACGTCCCGAGCGGACGGGTCTGAGAAAGCTTGACCAGGGTTCTCATCCCAATTTCCACAAGAAGAACCTGAGCCTGCCGATCATCCTCACGAAACCACCCCACCACGATAGCCTCCCAGACTTTTCCCTTTTGCCGCCGGAGGTACTCGATCATCCAGTACCTGTGGGCCTGCCGTTCTAACTTTGCGGCTTGTCCCGAAAGAGCGTCAAGCTCACCCGCTAGGGCTTCCAAATCCTCTTGTGAAAAAACGGGATCCAGTCCAGCCAAAAGGCTGTGGATCTGACGGTGGACGCAAAGGTCGGAATAACGCCGGATCGGCGACGTGGCCTGAACGTAAAGCTTTAATCCTAAGCCGGCGTGGGGCGCGGGAACAGGAGTTGAAACAGACCTGCTCATCAACAGAATTTTAGCAAATTCACGTACCGGACCGGCAGGGAGGGGCTCAAGGTCCACAGGTGACTCAGCCACGGACTGTGTGCGAAATAACGTGGGGCAACCTCGTTGTTCGAAAAATCTAGCGGCAATTTCTCCGGCAAGAACCATAAATTCAGCCACTAATTCACGGGATTTGAGGGTTGGAAGGATCTGCAGCTCAACTTGATCTTTTTCAAGGTCAACATGCACGTCTGTTTCTGGAAGTTCAATCGAAACGGCACCCTGAGCCGTTCTCCACTCAAGGCGCTTCTGCGCTGCAACACCTAACTCTTGAATCAAATGCACAGCTTCCGAGTTTACACCGCCGGGGGAGCTTTCAGACAGGCAGGCCTCTGCCTGTTCATACGAGATCCGTTCCGACGAACGAACAAGGCTGCGGACGATATTGAACGACTCTAAAGATCCGTCAGAGTTTAATCGGCATGAGAATGACAAGGCCAAGGTCTTGCACCCAGGCCTGAGACTCAACGGACCCTCGGCAAGAACCTGAGGAAACATCGTCAAGCGCTTTTCAGGAAGGTAGAGAGTCACGCCCCTGCGACGTGCCTCTTGGTCAACTGTAGAACCTAGTGGAACCCAGGCAGCGGGGTCGGCGATATGAATCCAAAAGACTTTTTGTCCGTCGGGGAGGATCTCAAGACTTAAACCATCGTCAATTTCTGACGTAGATTCATCGTCAATCGTTATCATTAGGTGGTGGGTCAAATCGACCCTGCCATCAAGCGCCAAACGAGCCTGAGAAAAACGTTCAGCTTCTTCTAGAACCTCAGAAGGAAACTCGGTGTTGCGGTCAGACCGCGCCAGGTCAAGATTTTCATGCTCATGAAAAAGTCCCAATTCGACCAAAAGCTTGAACGCGGAGTCGCGAGTTTTAGAACGTTCCAGTAGCCCCAGGATCTCCAAGGCAGTATTTTTTCCAGGGGCTTCGTCCTCCCAAAGGACGTAGAGCCGGAGCGCTTCCAATTTTTTCAGGACTTCTGAGGATAAAGAAAGCGAGGGTTCGGCAATTCGACCCCTCAGAATTTCGGCAAGCTCCTGCTGCTCTTTGGCTCGGGCTGAAGAAGCGTTTAGCTGTTTTTCAGCAGCCTGGACCTGTTCAGGGGTTTTTATTTCCCAATTGTTTCCCTTCGCTTTAAAGTAGACCTTGTCGGCCCTCAAAGTTCGAAACAAGGCATACGCACCTGGTCCATCAAGACCGTCCCAAATCCAGCTTGCCAAATCTTCGAGCGAGACAAGCCGTTCATCCGCTGAAACCAAAAGCTCCCAAACTTGACGAAGGTCTAGGATTTTGGCCTTTTCTTCTGCCTGGGTGATCCATAAGGGCAAGTTTTCAGGGGTAGAAGACTTACCTTCTTTCAAAGTAAAATTTTCAGACGAAAATTGAAGATCACGGATGGGAACAACGAGAGAGTTTCCCATACTATCGACAACACGCAGACTCTGCTTGCCTTCGGGAGAATCTTCCACTGCCAGACGAGGCTGACCCTTAACGAAAAACTCTACAACGGAGCCCTTCCCCATGAAAAAAACTAGGCCCGAACCGAAAGCACGGCATAGCCTGAGGAAAGATCCTCTTTCTGAATCAAAACGTCGGAACGGCCGTCGGGCACCTTAAGTTTGAGGCTCGTGAAGTTCCAGATCGACTTCACACCATCGTTGATCAGCCGATTGCAAATATCCTGGGCGACATGGGGGGGAACTGTCAAAATGGCCATGGTTACGGCATTTTTTTGAACGAAGGCTTCGAGTTCATCGATGCTGTAAACGGCGATACCATGAAAAGTATTGCCAATTTTGTTGGTGTCAGTATCAAAGGCGGCCATGATGTTCAAACCGTTTTTTCGAAACTCAGTATGACCAAGTAGGGCCGTTCCCAGGTGACCGGCACCGACAAGAACGGCGTTGTGGGTACAATCCCATCTAAGGAAGTTCTCGAGAGCAGCGATCAAATCCTTGACAATGTAGCCGACTCGAGGTTTTCCGATGATCCCCGTAACGGCCAGATCTTTGCGAACTTGAATGGGCTCAAGTTCCAGCTCGTCGGCAATCATCGTTCCCGATATCACAACAAAACCATCAAGTTCAGCTTGTCTGACAATCTGAAGGTAGGCGGGTAGACGCCGGATCGTTGGAGTACTAGCAGCTCTTCGATCGATCGTTCGAAACTTTTTCATGACCCTTCCTTGGGGTTCTAGGATAGACCAGTTATTCAAGTTGGTTTTATAGATTAAAGCCTTTCACGAATAATGTCTAGAAGTTTTTCGGCTAACAGTTCCTTGGATTCCAACGCCAATTCTGCCACCTTTCCCTGGGGTCCCCAGACGAGAAAAGCATTTGTCGGGCTCCCAAAACCCACACCGGGACGTGCCGTATCGTTGGCAGCTATAAGGTCGGCACGAGCTTGTACCAGGCGCGCCTCAGCATTGATTGCCATCTGTGCATCGTCAAGGCCAACCTGGGCGCGAAAGGCGCATAAGAACGTCTTGGGCGACCAACTTTTGACCTCATCGATGATTTTCGGGGTTGGAACGAGTTCAAGGAGCCACTTTCCCTGATCCGTAGGAACCTTGACGGCAGAAGGATGGGCAGGTGTCCAATCACCAACGGCAGCTACACCTAAAAAAACATCAGGCTTGAGCTCGCGCGTTAACTCTCGACACGTCGTGTACATCCTTTCGGCTGTTTCTGCATAATAAAGTTCGACTCCGGAGGGGGCATCCACGGTGAGCTTACCTGCCACAAGAAGAACTTTAGCCCCACGTTCCAGAGCAGACCGGGCCAA
>JABEVL010000207.1 GCA_013043995.1 Spirochaetales bacterium
ACCTGGAACCCCGCCGCCGACAACTGAAGTCGCAAAAAAGATAGAACCGAAAAAATTTCGGTCAAAAAAAGAAAAGATCTACAACAAAGAAAAAGAAGAGCTTTTCGAAAAGGCTTTGCAACAGTCCAAGAAGCAGGCTAATCGAGCAAACCCTATTCCCAAAGAAATCGAAATCATGGAAGTGGTAACGGTTTCGGAATTGGCGCGAAAGATGAATCTGAAGGCTTCTGATTTGATTTCCAAGCTGATGTCGATGGGTATGTTGGTTACGATCAACGAGCAGATTGACGCCGAAACGGCCTCGATTTTAGCGGCTGAATACGGAACGACGGTCAAAATTGTTTCTCTGTTCGACGAGACGATCATTCAGACAGAGGAGGACAAGGCCGAAGACCTTGTCCATCGTCCACCTATCGTCACCATCATGGGCCACGTTGACCACGGTAAAACTAAGCTTCTGGACTCCATTCGGACAACAAACGTCGCTGGCGGAGAGCATGGCGGGATTACCCAGCACATCGGCGCCTACATGGTGCACGCCTCTAGGGGTGATATCACCTTCCTCGATACTCCTGGGCACGAAGCTTTCACGCTGATGCGTGCTCGCGGTGCGCAAGTGACTGACATCGTGGTCTTGGTCGTCGCTGCCAACGACGGTGTGATGCCTCAAACTGTCGAGGCGATCAATCACGCTAAGGACGCCAAGGTCCCCATCATTGTCGCTATTAACAAGGTCGATCTGCCCGAGGCCAACCCCGACAGAGTCAGACAGCAGCTTTCTGAATACGGACTCGTTCCTGAAGCTTGGGGCGGACAAACGATCTATTGCGAAATTTCTGCCTTAAAAAAGATCGGACTGGACCAACTTTTGGAGGCCATCCTCCTGCAAGCCGAGGTTTTGGAACTCAAGGCCAGCCGTAAACGGCGTGCTGAAGGCCACATCATCGAATCGAAAATTGATCAGGGGCGCGGTGTTGTGGCTTCCGTGCTGGTGCAAAAAGGCATTCTGCGCGTCGGAGATTACTTCGTCGGCGGTGTTTTTCCAGGTAAGATTCGTGCACTGTTTGACGATCGTGGAAATTCCATCAAGGAGGCAACTCCCTCGACCCCCGTCGAAGTTCTAGGCTTTGACGGTATCCCTAATTCGGGAGACCCGTTCCAGGTTACTTCTTCGGAACGTGAGGCCAAGGAATTTGCCGAGAAACGTCAAGAACTCCATAAGGTCGAAGTGGCAAGGAACGTCAAGAAAATCACCCTTGCCAATCTCTATTCCACGATCCAAGAGGGAGAGGTTCAGGAACTTAAGGTTATCATTAAAGGTGACGTGCATGGTTCTGTTGAGGCTTTGAAGAGTTCGCTCGAAAAACTCTCAACTCCTGAGGTTCGTTTGAACTGCATTCAGGCTTCTGCCGGTGCCATTATCGAAAGCGATATTTACCTTGCCGCAGCCTCGAGTGCGATCATTATCGGGTTCCACGTTCGTCCGACGGCAAAGGCCCAGATGATTGCTGAACGTGAAAAGGTAGAAATCCGAAAATACAACATCATCTATGATGCCGTTGAAGATATCCGTCAGGCGATGGAAGGGATGTTGGCCCCCGAACTACGCGAGGAAGTTATTGGTCAAGCCGAAGTTCGCGATACTTTCAAGGTTCCGAAGATCGGCCTGATTGCCGGGTGTATGGTCACCCAAGGCAAGGTTAAGCGGGCGACGAATGTCCACCTTATTCGCGATGGTGTTCAAGTCTTTAGCGGAAAGATTTCTTCCCTACGTCGCTTCAAGGACGATGCAAAAGAAGTCGCCGAAGGCTATGAATGCGGAATCGGCATAGAAAATTTTCAGAATATTGAAGTGGGCGACATCATGGAAATCATTGAAGTCGTTAAAGTCGCTAAAAAACTCGGGGATGCAAAAGTAAAAGCATGAACGAAATTCGCAAGCTGAAAGTCGAAAGCCTCCTGAGGTCTCGTCTTGCCAGCATGATTTTGTACCAGGAAATAAAAGATCCCCGTGTGACCACCTTTTTGACTGTCAATAGTGTTTCGGTATCCAATGATCTTTCTTACGCTAAGGTCTACATCGGATCTTTTCAAAAAGATTCAACTTTGGGAGTCGCTGTCGAAGCCTTGAACCATGCGGTGGGCTTCATCCACGGCTTTTTAGGTAAAAATCTTCCGCTTCGGAACGTCCCCAGGTTGAGCTTTCTTGTTGACAATTCCGTTCAGGCGGCTATGGACTTAAATCGTATTATCGATGAAGCCAATAGCCACTGAAACTCAATTTCTCGATCGCTTAGTCCTCCTGGACAAGCCCCGTGATGTCACCTCCTTCCAGGCTCTTTCTCCTTTAAAGAAGGACCTGGGATCCAGTTTGGGACACACTGGAACGCTCGATCGCTTCGCCGATGGATTGCTCGTCATTCTGACCGGTCATTTAACCAAACTTGTTCCCCTTTTAACAGAAATGGATAAAGTCTACGAGGCTGTCTTCGAGTTTGGGCGTCAGACGGATACGCTTGACCCTGAGGGACAGGTGATCCTTGAGAGAGCCGTCCCAACTCGGGACCGGCTAGAAGAGACCCTGAAGAGGTTTCAGGGAGACCTTTTGCAGGTTCCCCCGTTGTTTTCTGCGGTTCACGTGAACGGGAAAAGGGCCTACAAGCGGGCTTTGGCAGGCGAAAGTCCAGAGATCCCACCCCGCCACGTGAAGATTCATGCCTTTGAGATGCTTCATTGGGAGGCCCCTTACGCTCGGGTACGTATTCATTGCTCGAAAGGAACCTACGTCAGAGCCCTGGCACGGTATTGGGCTGAATCCTCCGATTCGGCGGCAACGGTCACCCAGCTCAGGAGACTTCAGGTCGGCCCGTTCGTAGTTCCCCGGGTGGGACGTGAAGACTGGAACGTGCGGCGAGTTTTTGAAACATTACAAATCCCCGTTTTCAAGGTGAAAGAACCTCTTCTGGCTCGGAGAGGGGTGC
>JABEVL010000208.1 GCA_013043995.1 Spirochaetales bacterium
GGTTTTGTCCGTCGATTTCACCGCGGCCGTCACCGGTGGCACCTTAGCTGACCTTGTAGGGGACCATCTTCATCTCTTCGCCGACTTCGCTGAAACGGCGTCCCATAAAACGCTTGATCGAGTAGATCGTGGCGTTGGGGTTCGTGATCATCTGATTTTTGGCGGGCTGGCCGACAAGGCGCTCGTCCTTGTTGGTGTAACCGACGATCGACGGGGTCGTTCTCATCCCTTCCGAGTTGGCGATCACGACGGGCTGACCGCCTTCCATGACCGCGACGCAGGAGTTTGTTGTTCCCAAGTCAATACCGATAATTCTTCCCATGATTATTCTCCTTGATTTTCCTGATCTTGTTTTTCTTGAGCTGCTTCAGGGCCCACCTTGACCTTGGCCGTACGAAGGACCTTTTCATGAAGCTGGTAACCGCGCTGGTATTCTTCCAGGACCTTCACCGTACCCGAATCCGCGGCGGGCGCCGCAACGACAGCCTCGTGACGTTCTGGGTCAAAGTCCAGGCCGACGGATTCAAAACGCCGCAGGTGGTACTTCCGCTCCAGCATGGAGGCAAACTGGCTTTCGATCATGACGATCCCCGTGTGGAAGGAATCGTAATCCTTGGACTGCTCTGACGAACGGATGGCCCTTTCAAAATCGTCCAGCACCTGAACCAGATCCGTCAAAAGCCCAGAGTTGGCAAACTTTTGAAGGTCCTCTTTTTCTTTCATCATCCGTTTGCGGTAGTTGTCAAAATCGGCGGCCTTGCGCAAAAGCTGGTCCTTGACGCTTTCAAGTTCGGTTTTGACAGCTTCAAACTCCGCCCGCAGGGACTCAAGTTCCGAAGGAGCCTCGGCAGTTTCCGCTTGCGGGGTGACCGGCTCAGCCGTCAGGTCCTCGCCCGGATCTATAGCATTTTTTTCGGGAGAAGTCTTTTCGGACACTCCGTGCCTCCAGAGAGAGTTTTTGGGATTCAGCAGAACGCTGCTTTTTCTAAACCCTTTGAGAATATACAGTAAGAAGAACAAAGGGCAAACCCTGGAAAGACGCCTCCCCGGGCTTCACTTCGGTTTTCCCGGACGGAGCTCTGAGTCCTTTTTTCCCAGTGTTTTCTTTTGCCCCCCAGATAAGCGTCATATTGACACACTTATTTTGAAGGGATGAAGAATGCGTTTCACACCGTCAAAGATTAAATTATTGTAATCTTTGACTTTTTTGAAGCAAAACTCCTCAAAACGCGTTCTCTGTCCCCATGAAGCTGATGAAATTGAATCATCGACGCGTGATTCCCGCCATGTCCCTGCCGTGAACGCCTGAAAGCGGAGTCTTTTTGCCCACGGCGTCACACCCGGAAAGCCTGGACTTTAGGGTCTCGAGCGCGCGAAATCGGGAGGTTGAGCACGCAGGCGAAGGGCATAAATGACGGTAAGTTGAAAGTGGGGACGCAAAAAAAAAGGTCCACCAAAAGATGGACCCGAATCTAGCAGGGGTAGGACTCGAACCTACGACCTTCGGGTTATGAGCCCGACGAGCTGCCAACTGCTCCACCCTGCGGCGTTTATTGTGAGTAACAACCTACCTTTTCCCTTAATAAATGTCAAGCTCCTCCATCACAATCGTGCCGGCATTCTTCCGAGGTTGGACCTTCTTGACGTCAGAACTTTTTCTTGGCCCTGGACCAGGCGTCCAGAAAAACGCCGTTCTGTTCGGGGGTACCCACGGTGATGCGGACCCAGTCGGGCAGTCCAAAACTCCCCAAAGGTCGGATCGTGATTCCCTCGTCCCGGATCAGTTCGAAGACCTTTTGGCCACCGCAGGGCGTCTGCACTGCGATGAAGTTGGCTTGACTGGGCAAAACGCGAAATCCCTGCCCTCTCAGGGCCTCGATGAGGCGTTGACGTTCCTGGCGGTTGTTTGCAAGGGTCTTTTCAAAAAAATCACGGTCGCCCAAGGCCGCCGTTGCGGCTGCCTGGCTCAGCGTTCCCACGTTGAAGGGCTGGCGGACGACCTGAAGGTCGGCGATGATGGAGGGGGCCGCGATGCCGTAACCGACACGCATCGAGGCCAAGCCGTAAACTTTAGAAAAGGTGCGCAGAACCAAAAGGTTCGGGTAATCGTCCAGAAGCGCCCTGGAGTCCGGAAAATCCGGCGCATCGGCAAACTCGGCGTAGGCCTCGTCCAGGACGACAAGAACGCTGGCCGGGATCTTGGCTAAAAAAGCTTTCAGCTCCGTCTGAGAAAAGACAGTTCCCGTGGGGTTATTGGGGTTGCAGAGGAAGACGGCGCGGGTGCGGGAATCGACAAGGCTCAGGATCGCTTCCAGGTCGAGGACGTAGTCCCTTTGAGGCGCACGGCGCATCGTTGCGCCGAAAAGCCGCACCGAAAATTCGTAGGCAGAAAAGGTGTGCTCAGAGGTCACGCCGTTGTCGCCGGGACGAAAATAGGCCCCCGTGACCAGGGTGAGGACCTCGTCGGAACCGTTCCCCAGGATGAAGGCTTCGGTGGGGAGTCTCCAGCGCGAGCCCAAAGCCGCCCTGAGTTCGGGAGCTGCCCCGTCCGGGTAGACGTGAACTCCCAAAACCCCGCTGCGGATCGCTTCGATCGCCCTGGGTCCGGGGCCAAAGGGGTTTTCGTTCGACGCGAGCTTGAGGTAACCCGGGATCAGTTTACCCGGAACGTAGGGGGGGAGGTCGGCAAGGTCTTCTCGTAAGCGCATAAGCCCGTTTTACCTTACACCTCAGGCTGGGTCAAGGGACTCAAGCGGGCGTTTGAAGGTCACTTGCCGACGCAAAAATTGCCGAACATGTGGTTCAGGATATCGGCGGAGGTGACTTCGCCGACGATCTCGCCCAGGGCCGTCAACGCCTCGTGGACGTCCAGGGCGACCATGTCGATGGGAACTCCCAGGTCCATTCCGCGTTGAACCTCGCCCAAAGCCTCGACAGCACGATCCAGCAGGTTTTTTTGACGCAGGGAATCGATGACGGGAGTCCCCGGCGCCGGAACTTCGAGTCCCAGGGTCTTTTCCTTCACCTGCTGCAAGACCGCCTCCAGTCCCGAAC
>JABEVL010000209.1 GCA_013043995.1 Spirochaetales bacterium
GTCCAGTTCATAAGCATTAAGGATCAAGGTTTTTCCAAAAGCCTTGATCCCAGCTTCTAAAAAAGCAGGAGCGTCGCGTTTGCCCTGCCTGGTTCTTGGTGTGGCAAGCCCCCTGTCCCTGGGGTTCTACCAAAAAAAGCAGAGTATCCTCGTCGCAGTCGATGCGGATTTCCTGGATCGCCAAGTAGTCGCCGCTGGTCGCACCTTTCACCCACAGTTCATTGCGGCTGGTGCTCCAAAATGTCGCCCAACGTGTTTCTAGGCTCTTTTGCCAGGCTTCTTCGTTGATCCAGCCGAGCATCAAGACCTCCTTGGTCGACGCGTCTTGCACGACGGCAGGAAGAAGGCCGTTCTTTTTTTCAAAATTCGGCTTCAGTTGCTCGTTTTTCATGTTCCCCCCTCATTTACAGACTCGAGTTTTTTCAACTCTTCAAAAAGAATCTGCAACTTTTTCTCCGTCTGAAGGATCTTTTCCTTGAGTATTTTCTTTTTCATCTCAAGGTTCTCAGGAAAATCTTGGTGCGAAGGTGCTTGACGTTGTTGGAATTTGATCTGCTCGATCGTTTCGCCCGAGGCTAACTTTTGGGTCATTTCAAGGCGTTTTTGAGGCTGTGCGACTCCCGACAGAAACTTCATGGCATCGAAACCCCTGTCGGTTGGGACGTCCCATCTGAAAGCTGTCATGGCTGTTTTTGTTGTGGTCCGAGGCAAGCCCAAAATCCTATCACGGTAATCTTCAAAGGGAACGCCATGACGTTTGCAAAGTTCCATAGCCTGGCACAGGAGTCCGCCAAATTTTTTCATCAATTCCCCATGGGGTTTGAGGTAATCTTGTTGAAGGGTTCGAGTTAGTTCAAGAAAATCGGGGTCAGAATCAAAGATATCCCTGTACCACCCGGCTTGCTTTGCCTGTGTTAAAAGTTCGTGAAAAATTGCCCAAAACTCTGTCGTATGAGCTTTAGAACTTTTGGGGGCTGAGGGCAAACTAAAATGCACGTGGTGGGCAAACTCGTGAATGGCTGTGTACAGCAGTTCGTGGTCCGTTGTAAAGTTTTTGTTGTGCAGAAGGATTTCACGGGTTTCTGGTTTGTACAATCCGTGAACTTTGCGGCTCGACTTGCCCGTCAAAATGACGCGAAATTCAGGAACCTCGGGTCTGAGAGTTGCCAAAAGACCGTGGAGAGTATCTTGATTCATCGACTTCAGATTACCCTTTTTTCCCAGATCGAACAACTTGTGTATATTGAAAGAATGAAGAGAGTAACCCTAGTCGTAGGAGCCAGCCCCAAAATTGACCGCTACTCGAACCGTGCCGTAAGAACCCTACTGGAAAAAGGTCACGAGGTCATTCCTCTCAACCCCGCCTATCAACAAATTGAAGGTCTCAGGTGCGTTTCACGCGTCAGCGAAGCACCGAGTCCGGTCGATACGGTCACCCTCTACCTTGCTCCTCAGAACCAGAAAGGACTTGCGGATGAACTTATCGCCCTTCAGCCTCACCGTGTGATCTTTAACCCCGGAACAGAAAATCCTGAACTACAGGCCGAGTTGAAAGCCTCGGGAGTTCCTTATATCGAAGCCTGCACGCTCGTTCTGCTCAACACGAACCAATACGGTTCCCCGGAGATTTGAACTTTTGCGTGTTTCGAAGTAGAATAAAAACATGGCTAATATTTCCGTCATTTGGGATATCGAGAACGTTACTCCTCCGTCCAACAACTCACTTTTTCTAGACTCTCTTTGGGAATACGCCGAAAACCTTGGACGTGTCGTAGCGGCCAAAGCCTATGCAGATTGGAGCGGACCAGGCTTCCAGAAGTTAGCTTTACAACTCAAAAAGTACCATTTTTATCTTGTCCATGTTCCCAGTGAAAGAAAGAAAAAGAATTCGGTCGACATTCAGCTCGTCTCGGACACCCTTGAAATTCTCAACCTCTACAGCCACATCGACACCATCGTTCTGGTCACCGGGGACAGCGATTTTCGACCGCTTTTACTGACGCTGCGCCGCGCTGGGAAAATGACCCACGTGGTTTGTGACATCAAAACGGCGTCGCAGGAGCTTTTAGCCATCGCCGACAGTTTTGTCGACTACCGTGACATCCTGCCCAACGAAGGGGACGACGAGCCCGATGCGCCTACTCTTGCAGCGCCGACCCCCGACTACTGGTTTTCCGCGCTTGCAGAAACGGTAGGCATTTTGACCAAAGAAGGAAAACCTGCCAACCTCGGCACCGTTAAGATCCGGATGAAAATGCTCAACCCGAATTTTGACGAACACCACCTTGGTTTTGGACGCTGGGGAGATTTTATTTCTGCGGCCGTCAAGCAAGGGGTTGTCCAACTGGCGGACAAGGATGGAAACCCATTTCTCAAGCTCCCCGATTCTCCCGACAACAGGGATAAAGGCGTTTTGCAGAAGGGGCTGAAAGCCTTGGTAGAGACCCTAGGTGAACTTGACGGCATCAGAGAACCGCAGTTTCACGAGTACAGCGTTGTTTCCAACCGACTCCGCGAAAAAAAGATCGACATGAAATCTCTTGGTTTTTCTCAGTTCAAAAAATTTATTCAGGCTGCGGACGTTCGAGGTCTCGTTGAGATACGTTCTGAAGGAGTCAATAACTACGTTAAACTGATCGGTGTCTAGGAGGGCCCCATGTTTGAGCAAATCGAGTTTACAGCCGTGCCTGGTCCTAAAACTGACAGGGATATTCAGGTTTTGGCCCTTTCCACCTGTGGCTTTTGCAAAAGAGGAATGGAGTTTCTCCAATCCCAAGGTTTTGCTTACCGTTTTGTTTATCTTGACCTTATCGATTATGAAAAAAAACTCCAGGTGAAAGAGGAGTTCAAAACGACTTTTAACTCCAGTCTATCCTATCCGGCGTTGATCCTCGACAGAAGCAAGTTTACCATTGGTTTCATTCGAAAATTCTGGGAAGAACTCCTCGGCGTCGACTCTGAAGACGAGGCCGCTGAGGCCAAACTGCTTGAAGAGGAATAGAGGCATGAACTGGAACGAAGCCGACGCAGGGAAGAAATACGCTCAACAGGTGGCAAACCGCCGTGGTTGGAAGGTGAACCCTGACGCAGACCTGACAGATCACATCAGCTCGAGTCTGGCAACGATCGCCCTGCGCTTAGGCAAACCATATTGCCCGTGCCGCGATGTCGATGGAGGTGCAAAAGACGCGGACATCGTTTGTCCTTGCCACTATTCCGAAGCTGATATTCAGCAGTACGGTCAGTGCTTTTGCGGGCTTTTTCTTTCCCTCGACAAGAACCCCACAGAAGTCACTTCCATTCCGGAACGTCGCCCCGAATAGTCTCCTTTTCAGGCCTGTATTCCACAAGAACGCAAATTACCATTCCTTTGAGGTGCACCTCAGCGGCTCCCCAATTCTGCCATCCGGTCTCCATCAGAAGTTCGCGGTGAGGGGGGCTTTTCTTCCAGGCTTGCCAGACTGCCATCCTGGTAGGCCCAGCTCCCACGACCTCCCCGTACTCGCCTTCTGGGAGACCCAAGACTCCAGCCCTCTGGGCAACGTTTCGGCCAAAAGCGTCTTCGTGGGATAAAACGCCCCTTTTGGCCAGGTCCTGAGCGTGAGCCGAGGCGAGGGTCACCAGAGCAGATGACCAGGTAGGCAACTTCTCTAAAAGGGGGAAAACCTCTTTTCTTTCGTGACTCCAGGTCTGCTCTTGGGCTTCGAGCTGCGAAACAAACCCTACGCCAAAAATCGAAAAAAAGATTAAAAAGAGCCTTGTTAAAAGAAGCCTCACAGGTACATTTTACTCCCTTGAGTGGACTTTGTCAGCCTTTGTATCCTTGACTTTTACAGTTAAGAAAGATAAATTTGTTTATTACTCGTAAAGGAAGGGATCGACATGAGCGAAAATTCGTGGTCCGGGCGTCAGACAGCAACATGGAAAACCAAGGTGGGTTTAGCCGAAATGTTGAAAGGTGGCGTCATTATGGATGTGACCAACGCCAGCGAAGCCAAAATCGCCGAAGAAGCCGGTGCCATTGCGGTCATGGCTCTTGAGCGTGTTCCATCGGACATTCGCGTTCAGGGAGGCGTAGCTCGCATGTCCGATCCCAAAATGATTCGTGAAATTCAGGACGCGGTTTCGATCCCTGTTATGGCCAAGTGCCGCATCGGTCATTTTGTCGAAGCACAGATCTTGGAAGCTCTGAACGTCGATTTTATTGACGAGAGTGAAGTTCTCACCCCTGCAGACGACGAGTTCCACGTCTACAAAGCTGACTTCAAGGTTCCTTTTGTTTGCGGATGCCGCAATTTGGGCGAGGCCCTGCGTCGAATCGGGGAGGGAGCTGCTCTCATTAGGACCAAGGGGGAGGCGGGGACGGGGAATGTCATTGAAGCCGTTCGCCACATGAGAACGTTGATGAGTGAAATCCGAATTTTGACAAAAACCCCTCGGGAAGAACTCATGACGTTTGCCAAAAATCTTGGAGCCCCCTACGAACTTGTCGTCGAGGTCGCCCAAACGGGACACCTGCCTGTTCCGAATTTTTCAGCAGGCGGTGTGGCAACACCCGCTGACGCAGCCCTCATGATGCAGCTCGGTGCGGAAACGGTTTTTGTAGGATCAGGCATTTTCAAGTCTTCTGACCCCAAGAAAAGAGCCAAGGCGATTGTGGAAGCCGTCGCCTCGTACAAGGACCCTAAAAAACTCGCCGAAATTTCTTACGATCTTGGTGATTCCATCCCTGGAGTAGACGTTCGACAACTCAGTGACACCCAAAAAATGGCTTTACGAGGCTGGTAATGCAGAAGATCGGGGTTTTGGCGCTTCAAGGCGGTTATGATCCACATTTGAGAATGCTCTCCGGTCTCAAGGTCGAGGCTTACCCCGTCAAAACCCTGGCTGAAATCGACGCAGTTCAAGGCTTGATCTTGCCCGGCGGAGAAAGTACCACCATCGGCAAACTCCTCGTCTTACAGGGGCTTTTTTCTCCGCTTATTGAACGGATCAAGGCCGGTTTACCTGTTTTTGGAACCTGCGCAGGTCTGATTCTTTTGTCAAAAAACGCTCTGGGGAGCTCCCAGCCCCTTCTAGAAGTCTTGGATGTCGATGTTCAGAGAAACGCTTACGGTCGCCAGATTGAAAGCTTTGAAACCCAGGTCGAACTTTTGTGGGGCACCCAAGCACAATCTTCTGCGATCTTTATTCGTGCCCCACAGATTGTCCGACTTGGGGATTCTGTTAAAGTGCTTGCCCGGCACGAAGGACGCCCCGTGGCCATTCAGCAGGGAAAGATCCTGGCAGCTTCTTACCACCCGGAGCTCACAGAAAATACGGCTCTGCATCAGCTCTTCTTGAGTCTCGTTTAACTTCCGGTTTCAGTGCCGTTGGATAACCCCTCTTGGGCTGCATTTCTGGCTTTGTCGAGAGAGTCGTAGATTTTTAAGTACGAGCCAAACACCCAACCGAGCCTTCCCTCGTACTGAATCTCATACCAACGGTTTTTCTTTCCTTCGATCATTTCTTCGTTGTTAGTCGAAGTGACAATTTCGACAATGGAACCACCTCGGAGCATGGTGACCAGCCTCGAATCCAGCTGAGGCTCTTGCCGCACCCGAATGTAGGCAAAATTGACAACGCCGTAGGAATTCTGGACTGTCAAAATGGGCGTTGGCGGCAGTACAAGACCTTTGTACTGATCGTTGGGATTGCAGGAAACAAAAAGAATAAACAAGCCAAGAAGAAGACGCATAAAGGCATTTTAATCGGGAACGCCTGTCTTTTCCAAGCCCTTTGTTCATATCAGAACACAGTTCATCACTTCTGTTTTAAACGCTCAATCTCGTCCCTAACGAGTGCGGCCCTTTCGAACTCAAGATTCTTGGCCAACTCCAGCATTTCTTTCTCAAGAGTCACCAGGAGGGCTTTTTTTTGTGTAGGGACAAGAAGATTGTATTTCTTTTTAAGATCTTCAAGTTTGACTTGCTCATCTTCACGAGATCCCATATTATCTCGAACTAAAATGTCTTGAACCGCTTTAGTGATCGTGACCGGAGTCAATCCATGAACCCTGTTGAACTCACTCTGAACCTTCCTACGGCTTTCGGTTTCTTCGATAGCAGTTTTCATGGCCTCACTGACCCGATCGGCGTACATGATCACGCGCCCGTTTGAGTTTCGGGCAGCACGGCCTATAGTTTGTATCAAGGCCGTTGCCGAACGTAGAAAACCTATTTTATCTGCGTCCAGAATGGCAATGAGACTTACTTCGGGAATATCGAGACCTTCCCGCAAAAGGTTGATCCCGACTAGAACGTCAAACACGCCACGGCGCAGGTCTCGAATAATCTCAACCCTTTCCAGAGTTTCGATCTCTGAGTGCAAGTACCTTATTTTTACTCCAAGATTGGCAAAGTAGTCAGTTAGTTGTTCGGACATTTTTTTGGTCAATGTCGTAATGAGAACCCTCTGGTTGCGTAAGATTCTTGAACGAATTTCAGAATAGAGATCTTCGATTTGTCCCTCAGTGGGCCGAACCTCGATTTCAGGGTCCAATAGACCCGTCGGACGAATAATTTGGGGGACCATTTGCGTGCTCTTTTTTAACTCTTCAGGACCAGGCGTCGCAGAAACGTAGATCGTTTGGTTCAGGAGGGATTCAAACTCTTCATAGAACAGAGGCCTGTTATCGAGCGCCGATGGAAGACGAAAGCCAAACTCCACCAAAGTCGTTTTACGAGCACGGTCGCCAACGGACATCCCTCTGATCTGAGAAAGCGAGACATGAGACTCGTCGATGATCGTCAAGAAATCCTGGGGGAAATAATCCAGCAACACCGCAGGACGTTCTCCCTCAGAACGTCCCGTGAGTTGCCGCGAATAATTTTCGATCCCCGAGCAGTACCCCATTTCTGACAGCATTTCAAGGTCATACTCGGTCCGCTGACGGATTCTTTCTGCTTCGAGAGGTTTTCCCTGCGCTTCAAAATGAGTGACCTGTTCCGCCAGTTCGCTCCGGATACGATCGAGGGCTGAACGTACTTGTTCCTCAGGGAGAACGAAGTGTTTGGCCGGAAAGATCGTACAAACTTCCAGTTCTTCGATCGTGTCGCCGGTCAGAGGGTCAAACCGGCGCATTCGGCTGACCTTACCCCAGTCTGTTTCTATTCTAAAAGCCTCTTCCATGTAAGCTGGCCAGATTTCAAGAATTTCACCCCGGACCCTGAATAAACCACGATCCAGCACAGCGTCGTTGCGATCGTACTGGAGGGTGATCAGGGTTCGCTTGAGCCCATCGA
>JABEVL010000210.1 GCA_013043995.1 Spirochaetales bacterium
GCTCTCAAAGACCTTGCCATCAAGACGAAAGAGAACCTTTCGATCAAAAGCTTTCGCCTGATCAAGGTTGGCGAAGGGGAACTTGTCCAGGATTACATCCATGGCGAAGGTCGTATCGGCGTTCTGGTCAAGGTCAAACTTGCCGACGCTTCTAAGCTCGGCGACCCCCGGGTCAAACAATTTGCCTTTGATCTTGCTCTTCATGCGGCGGCCTTTAACCCTGCGTACCTGAGCCGGAACCAGGTTGAACCCGCTTACTTGAAGGAACAAGAAGAGATCCTTCGCGTCCGCGACGCCGATCAGTTGGTCGGCAAGCCCGAAAACGTCGCCGCCAATATCATGAAAGGAAAGATTGAGAAACTCCTGAAGCAGATTTGTTTTGTCGATCAGCCCTTCGTCAAGGATGACAAGGTGACCGTTTCCCAGGCCAGTGAAAAGCTGGGCAAGGAACTCGGCACTCAGCTTACCCTTGTCGACTACGCCTACTGCCAAATCGGCGTCGAAAACTAAAATTCGGGCCGCTCTCGACCAGAGCGGCCCTTTACTGGAGGAGGACCCATGGCCTATTCCAAAGCCGATGTCGAAGCTAAAATGAAAAAGACGGTTAAGAGCCTTCACGACGAATTTAACACGATCAGAACCGGCCGAGCCTCGCCTTCCCTCTTTGACCGCATCATGGTCGACGCCTACGGCACCAAAACCCCGCTCAGCCAAGTTGCCAACATTTCTGTTCCCGAAGCCCGCCTTGTGGTCATTCAGCCTTGGGACAAGGGCGTCATCACGGACATTGAGAAGGCCATCCTGGCCTCCGACCTTTCCCTCACCCCGAACAACGACGGCAAGGTCATCCGCCTCAACATCCCGCCGCTGAACGAAAACCGCCGTAAGGAACTTGTCAAGCAAGCCAAAACCGTGGCCGAAAACTTTCGGGTTTCGATCCGAAACATCCGCAGGGACTACAACGAAGTGCTCAAGCGAGAACAAAAAGATCTGGGGATGACCGAGGACCAGCTCAAAAAAGCCCAGGACGAAATTCAAAAACTGACGGACGCTTCGATCAAAGAAATCGATAAAATCGCCAGCGATAAAGAAAAGGAAATCTTGGAAGTTTAACCATGGATTCTTCTTGGAACCCGGCCTTATCCCCAACCCACGTCGGTATGATCATGGACGGCAACGGGCGTTGGGCCCGTGCGCAGGGAATGGCTCGTTCCGAGGGTCACAAAGAGGGTCTCAAGGCGGCCAAACGAGTCACGAAAGCTGCCTCGGACTTGGGCGTCAAGTTCCTTTCCCTGTATGTTTTTTCGACAGAAAACTGGAAACGGGCCGAACAAGAAGTGTCTTTCCTGATGTTCCTGCTCAAAAGCCATCTGCTGAAGGAGTGGGATTTCTACCGCGACAACAGGATCAAGGTGGTCCATTCGGGTTACCTGGAAGGGCTACCCAAGGACGTTCAGGCAGATCTTCTCCAGGTTCAGCACGACACGGCGCACTTTGACGGCCTTACGGTCAACCTGGCGATCAATTACGGGGGGCAGGACGAAATCCTCAGGGCCATCAAACGGTGGTCAGCCGACCCCCAGAAACCCCAGGAACTGACAGCAGGTACTTTTAAAAATTATCTGGATCAACCCCAGCTGCCGCCGGTCGACCTTATGGTCCGCACTGCCGGCGAGGCGCGCCTGAGCAATTTCTTACTCTGGCAAAGCGTCTACGCCGAATACTACTTCAGTCCTAAACTTTGGCCAGACTGGAACGAGACCGACCTTTTAGAGGCTCTTCGAGCTTTCAACCAACGTCACAGGAAATTTGGGGGCCTTCATGGGGAATAAAATTCTTCCACGACTGCTTACTTTTTTTGTCGTTTTTCCAATACTCATCGCCCTGATGTTTCTCGACTTTTGGGGCCATTTTCCCTTGGCTTTCTTGACGATCGGGGCGTCCATCGTCGGCGCCATCGAAATGGCGGTTTTGCTCCGTTCCAAAGAGATGCAGACCAACATCTACCTTCCCGTTGTTTTTGGTATGGCCTTTCCCTTGCTGGCCTACACTGAAAATCTCGGTTTGATCCAAAGCCGCCACACGATGGCCATCGCCAGTCTGGTGATCATGTTCGTTTTCATCAGGCAGATCTTCGTCAACACCGAGGCTGCGTTTCAGGCCATCCTGGGAAAGGTGGCGGGGAACCTCCTGACGCTCATCTACCCAGGTTTTTTCCTGTATTTTCTCATTAAGCTCTTTAATTTTCCCCAAGCGTCTGTGCTCTTGCTGATCTTTGCATTTGCCACTTTCGGCAACGATGCCCTGGCTTGGCTTGTAGGTAACATTTTTGGAAAACACAGCCGCAAACCCTTTCTCGTGAGCCCCAACAAGAGTCTGGCAGGTTTTATCGGAGGGATCTCGGGCACCCTGATTGCCCTTCTTGCAAGCTTTTGGCTGTGGCCCGGGCTCTTGGGTCACAACCTTTTTATGGTCCTGGGCTTGGCTTTCGTTCTTGCCTTAACGACGATCGTCGGGGATCTCTTTGAATCAAGTCTCAAGCGCAGCGCCGGCGTCAAAGATTCGGGCACGTTGATTCCAGGTCGAGGCGGCATCCTCGATTCCATCGATTCCCTGTTGTTTTCCGCACCCGTTTTTTACATTTTCCTGATGTACGGGAGGTTCTGATTGTCCATTTTGATTTCAGTTTTGATCGGCCTCGTGGGTTTGGGCATCGTTGTCTTTATCCATGAGTTTGGTCACTTTATTGCAGCAAGGCTGATGGGTGTCGACGTTGAGGCCTTTGCCGTCGGCTGGGGCCCCGCCTTTTTAAGGTGGAAACCCCGGTCGACGGAGTATCGCCTCTGCTGGCTACCCTTAGGCGGCTACTGTAAAATGAAGGGTGAGGCTTTCCTGATTCAGGCCCTGAGTGACCCTTCGTCCACCCCTGTTCCCGAGAAAGGCAGCTTTTTCGCCGCTTCACCGTGGCGGCGCATCGTGATTTCGCTCGCCGGTCCTTTTTTCAACCTTCTATCAGCACTTTTGGTTCTGACGGTACTGGCCGCCACGGGCGTTCCTCAAACCACCCCCGAAGCTCGGATCGTACTGGCTTCCACGGTCGATCCCAAGGGAAATTTTCCTGCCGATCAGGCTGGTTTGAAAACCGGAGATTGGATCCAAACGGTCAACGGAAAAAAAATTCTCAATTTTCATGATCTCCAAACGGCTATTCTCCAGGCAAAAGCCGGTCCTGACGTGATGCAGATTCAACGCGAGGGCAAGCCCTTGACGGTGACAGTGCACCCGCGCTGGGACGCTCAAGCCCACAGCTGGCTCGTTGGGGTGTACCCCTGGATCGACCCCGTGGTGAAAACCGTGCTCCCCAATTCGGCGGCACAGATTGCGGGAATCCTGCCCGGCGACAGAATTCTGGCTCTCAACTCGCACCCCACCCCCTACAC
>JABEVL010000211.1 GCA_013043995.1 Spirochaetales bacterium
TCCCCAAGCGCTGCCCCTTTCCCAGGGGGATCAGAGCGTCGATCGATCGGACGCCTGTCGCGATTCTTTGGGTGATCCGCTCACGGTCCAAGGCGTTCGGAGGGTTATGGACGGCGGGATAGTACACCGGCGAGCCGACATCGCCTAGTCCATCGATGGGCCGACCCATTCCGTCCAAAACGCGTCCTAAAAGCCTGTCCGAAACAGGAACTTTCAAAAACTCGCCCATCGCCTTGACCTTGCAGCCAACCTCAAGTCCGTCGCACTCCTCGTAGGGCATGAGCTGGACAGTTTTTCCGTTTGCGCCAACCACCTCGGCCCAGACCTGGGTTTTCATCGACGGAATTTCGATACGGCACAGTTCCCCCAAAACCGCCTGGGGGCCCAGGGATTCGATCATCAACCCTTGAATTTTTGTCACGCGGCCGATGAATTTCATGGGTTCCGTCTGGTCGACGGCGACGGTGTATTTGTCAAAAAGCGAGGACATTACAGGGCCTCGGGCTGACTGACGGGGGCGGGAGCGACCTTGGTACGAATCGGCATCATCTCAAGGATTTTATCTTCTATATCTTTGAACTGGCTGGTGATCCTTGCATCAATTTCGCCAAATTCTGTTTCGATGATACAGCCGCCCATATCCACCGTCGAATCTTCCATAACCGTGATCGATTTCACGTTCTCGACTAGACTCAGGAATTCTTTCACGTGGTCCGAACTTACCTTGAGGTCTTCCAGGTTGACGCGCACGATCACGTCGCCCCGGGACTTGAGTTTGCGCAGTCCTTGAAGCACGTTATTGATCACGACGTTGCGCTGATTTTCACTGATGACCTTGACGACTTTTTTTGCCACAAGCAAGACGAGCTGAACAATCTGGGTTTCTGCCCCTTCGATGATTTCCTGGCGCTTGGCAATGATTTTGTCAATGATCACGTGGACCCGCGCGACCAGGCGCTCGACTTCTTCTTGCCCGGTTTGATACCCTTCGCGGTAACCTTCCTCAGATCCTTTGCGGCGAGCGTCATTCTCAATATCCTGGATCCTCAACAGGGCTTCGTCTTCCATCTTCTTGGCGTCAATCTTGGCTTGAGCAAGAATTTTTTGAGCGTCTTTTTCAGCTTCGATACGAATTTGGGCCGAGTTTTCTTTTTCTTTTTTGATCAGGTCGAACGCCATGGCCTCGGCTTCCTCGATGATCTTTTTCCGCGCTTCTTCGGACTCCTGAATCAGAATCTCACGTTCCGCATCCCAGCGTGCCCGAAATTCCTCGGCTTCGCGGCGCAAATCCTCGACACTCGGTCCTGTGTATTCCGCCTCGGGGACCAAGGTTTCAGGCTCGGGTGGCTGAAATTGGGGAGGAGCTTTGATCGCCACCGTATCGGTCAGCTTGTTGGTGAACTCGTAGGGACGAAAAACATTCTTAGGCATACGCAACACCTTTGACAGGAAGATCGGTCCCAAGGGACGGATTACACGAGAACATCTTCTTCTCCGCTGCGGGCAATGACAACCTCGCCGGCTTCTTCAAGTCTCCGGATGATCGCCACAATTTTCTGCTGGGCTTCCTCAACGTCCTTGCGGCGCGTCGGTCCCATAAACTCCATATCTTCTTTGAGCAGACTTGCAGCACGCTTGGACATATTGCGGAAGATCTTGTCCTGAACTTCCGTGTCCACCGCTTTGAGAGCCTTGGCAAGTTCCTGCGTGTCGACTTCCCGAAGGACCTTTTGGATGGCTTTGTCGTCCAGCATGACGATGTCTTCAAAGACGAACATCCGTTTCTTGATTTCTTCAGCAAGCTCAGGGTCGTCTTCCTCAAGCGTTTCGATAATCTGGCGTTCCGTGGTTCTGTCGACCATGTTCAAGATGTCGACGATGCTGTCGACACCCCCCGCGGCCGTGTAGTCCTCACTCGAAAGCGTTGAAAGTTTCTTCTCCAGGACCCGTTCGACTTCCCTTAAAACGTCAGGACTCGTCCTGTCCATAGTAGCGATTCGCTTGGCAACGTCGGACTGGATTTCGCTGGGCAGTTGTCCCAATATGATCGAGGCTTTCTGGGGTTCGAGGTAGGCCAGGATCAGGGCGATGGTTTGGGGGTGTTCCTGCTGGATAAAGTTCAAGAGGTGGGCGGGGTCAGTCCGGCGGATAAAATCGAAGGGACGAGTCTGAAGACTGCTGGTGAGACGATTGATGATGTCGACAGCCTTTTGGCTGCCCAAAGACTTTTCAAGCAACTCGCGGGCGTAATCGATGCCCCCAGTCGTGATGAACTCTTGAGCGATCATCAGGTCCCTGAATTCCATCAGAACCTGATCGCGCTGTTCCGGATCAACCACCTCAAGCCGAGCGATTTCAAATGTCAGGGTTTCAATCTCGTCTTCGCGCAGGTGCTTAAAAATTTCAGAAGAAATTTCGCTCCCGAGCGTGACCAGAAAAATGGCCGCTTTTTGACGCCCCGTCAGGTCGAGTTTGCCTGCGGCTGTTCTTTTACTTTTAACTTTCTCTTCTGGAGGCGGAGCCTTCGCTTTTGCCATAACTTACTCCTCGGCCAGCCAAGTTCGGATCAGTTGAGCCACGTCGGCGGGGTGTTCCCTTGCCATATTGATGGCCGTTTCCTGCAATTCGAGACGTGCACGCTCGGCGACCGACATTTCAACGTCCACGCCTTCTTCTTCGGCGCTCCGCAGGGCCGCCTCACGCATCGCCTGATGCTGTCGCGAAAGTTCTTCTTCGCGCAAACGGCGCCGGCGTTCCATTTCGCGGCTCACCAGACGGAACACCAGGAAGGCGATCAAAAGAACGACCATGCCGATGATAACGACCATCAGAGTTTTCTGAAGGTTCTGCTGGCTTCGGTAATCCTCGTCCTCTTTTTTAAACTGACTGGTCCGGTCAAAGGGAATCGTTTCAACCGTCACGATATCACCCCGGGAAGCATCGTAGCCTACAGCCGCTTCCAGCAGGGCTTTGGCTTTCCGGAGATCTGCGTCCGAAACCGGTGTGTAGACCCGCTTGATCGAACCATTGGGTTCGGTTTCAAGCTGGCCCGTCTTGGGATCGTAAACTTTCTGCCAGGTTCCGTCCAGCGCAACACCGATCGTCACCCGGGCCACGCGGATCGGGGCGCGTTCAATTTTATCCTTTTCCGTATTGACGACGTTATTCTGAATTGAAGACTGGTCCTTGTAACGTCCAACGAGGTTTGAAAGGTCCTTGTAAGCCGGAGGTGTCTGGCCTTCTTGACCGGGGGGGCCTTCAGGGTTGAATCCTGTACCCTGAAAGTCAACGTTTCGATTCGATTCCGAGAGTGTGATCGAAGGAACGACCTGCGCCGGTTCGTTGGTACGCGGGTCGGCGGGTTGCATGATGATCGGCGTATGAGTTTCTTTGTCCGTCGTTTCTTTGTCAGTGTTCAGGGTGAGGTCCAGCTTGACGATGCGGACACGGTCGGGGGTGTAGATCGCCTGCAAGGCCGAAAGAATCGTCGCCGTGTACTGGGCTTCCATCTTGCGCGTGAAGTCCATTTCGCGCTTACCCAGTTCAAGGCGGTCAATCCCGGCCATGTTGGCAAAATCATTGAGCTGAACCCCCGTGTTATCTGTAATAACAACATTGTCGGGTTTCAGGCCTTCGACGGCGAAGCAGATCAGCTTGACGATCCCTTCGATTTTTTTCCTGTTGGTGGTGATGTCGCTTCCGGGCGAAGGCGTGATCTGGACACTCGCCGTGACGGGCTTCTGATCTTCCTTGAAAAGAGAATCCTTGGGCATGGCCAACTGGATGCTCACACTGTCGATACCGTCGATGGCCGCAACGTGTTCTTCAAGGGCCTTGGTGATCGCCCGCTGCTTGTTGATGTCCCGCTCAAAGTCGGTCGTGGTCCAACGTTCCACGTCAAAAACCGACCAGGGATCGACCCCCTTGGGAATCAGGTTGTCCTCAAAAAGAATCGCCCGGGCTCTTCGTGCGGTCTTAACGTTATCCACGTAGATGCGGTCGTCGTTTGAGGTCGTATAAGGGATATTTTCCTGATCGAGCTTGGACGTGATCGCCGCAAAAGAATTGGGGTCCTTAATCGGAACACCAATCAAGGCCACACGCGAAGGCTGTGCAGAAAACATCGTCATCACGACGATACCAACTAACACGGCGGCCGAGACGCCTATTAAAATAAACCTCTGGTTCCAAGTCCACTTTCCCCAAAGTGTCTTGATTTGCTCCAGAAACCGTTTCAAAAAATCGTTCATTTCCCCCTCCCTGAAGAAATGAAGTTTCCAAACCCGCTAGAGTTCGGAGGACCTCCACATCCCATTCATTCGTTTTAAAAATCTCAAACGCTGTTGACACTTCATGTTGTTACCTCATGTTGATGATGTCACGGTAGGCCTGCAACGCCCGTTCCACGACAGTCTTGGCCATATTGAGGCTCATGGTGGCTTCGGCCGCTGCGATGGTGATATCGTGCGCGTCCACCGTATTCGGGGCGACAATCATCTGCTGATAAAGGTCGGTCGATTTGATCTGGGCGGCGTTCACGCCCTCGACAGCTTTGGAAAGCAACGATTCAAACGTGTCGCCTTTTTCGCTCCCCCCCAAGGGCCCCGTCAACCCCTGAGAATCAAACTGCCGCGGGTTGTTTCTTAAAAGTTTAACGTCCCAGCCGTGCGTCTGCGCGGGGTCTAGAAGATTCATCGATTACCTCCCGATTTCCAAGGCTTTTGAGAACATCGCCTTGGCTCCATTGATGAGAGTGACGTTCGCTTCGTAGGCTCGAGAGGCGTCGATCATGTCGACCATTTCGGTGACGACGTTGACGTTGGGCATCTCGACGTAGCCCTTGAGCTTTCCCGTTTTAAAGGCATCGGGGTGCGTCGGATCGTAGACCAAACGCCCAGGCGTCCTGTCCTTTTCGATTTTCACAACTCGAACGCCCTTGCCCACGCCGTTGTCCAGGCTCTCAGGCAGAAAGGGACTTCGCCAGTACGGCTCTGAGACACGAGGGCGAAAAATCACACGGCTTCTTTCAAAGGGACCACCGTTGGCGGTTCGGGTTGTTGTCGCGTTGGCAAGGTTGTTGGCGATCACATCCAGACGTAGGCGCTGAGCGGTCAAACCGCTGGCGGCGGTATCGATTGTTCCGTAAAGGCTCATTGCTCTTACCTCCTCAACACGATATTGATCTGGTTGAATTCATCGGCCACGGCCTGGGCCATGATCGTGTACTGCATCTGATTTTGCTGAGCGTCCATCATTTCCTGCTCCAGATCCACATTGTTGCCGTTGCTTTTGGATTGACTCAGGTAATCCAAAACACGCCGCGGGGCCACGTCCTGCCAACGCGGCGGGTTAAAAAAGCTCATGTCGCGGGGGTCATTCTCAAAGGCTTCGAGCGGAGGTCTCTCTTTTTCGGCGTCCAAAGCTCTTTTGAGGGACGACTCAAAATTGACTGTAGAACGCTTAAAATGCGGGGTGTCGGCGTTGGCGATGTTGTTGGCGATCACCTGGCGGCGCAGAACGGAAACGTCCATGGCGCGCTGAAGAATCTCGACCGACTTTCCAAAGTTGGAGTTCAGAAACATAAATTACTCCTTCGTTCAGATTCTCGGCGTGTTCTGGCCAAATCTAAACGAAACCCCCTGCAGAACGCCCTCCCCCTGATTTTCATAAGATGTACCTGGCCAGGTCCTGGTCCTGGACCACAGGTCCCAGTTTCTCGTCGATGTAGAGGGGCGTGATCGTGACAGTTTGTCCGGGAATTTCCGGCGCCGTGTATGAAAGATCCTCTAAAAGGAGCTCAAGAACTGTGTGGAGACGGCGGGCTCCGATGTTTTCAGTGCGGCTGTTGACCTCATAAGCAATCTCAGCGATCCTCTGGACGCCTTCGTCCGTGAAGACCACTTCGACGCCCTCGGTCTTGAGCAGTTCCTTGTATTGGAGCAACAAGGAATTCTTGGGCTGAGTCAGGATGCGTTGAAAGTCCGCCTGTCCGAGGTCTTCGAGCTCGACGCGGATCGGGAATCGGCCCTGGAGCTCGGGAATCAAGTCCGAGGGTTTGGACATGTGGAAGGCACCCGCGGCGATGAACAAAACGTGGGCAGTGTCGATGGGACCCCACTTGGTGTTGACCTTGCTGCCTTCCACGATGGGAAGGATATCGCGCTGAACGCCTTCTCGGGAGACGTCGGCACCTCCTCTTCCATCCCCGGATCGGCTGGCAATTTTGTCAATCTCGTCGATAAAAATGATCCCCATGTTTTGAACACGGTCCCGTGCCAAATCGACAACCTGGTCCATATCGACGAGTTTATCGAGTTCGTCCGCGAAGATCGCCTCACGAGCTTGCTTCACGGACAGGGTTCTCTTCTTCTTACGTTGCCCAAAGATGTTACCCAAGGCCCCGCCGAGGTTCATGTCGATTTCTTCCATGTTCGATCCCGAGAGGACCTCGAGGGCTGGAGCTTGTCCACGAGAGTTGACCTGAATTTCAACTTTCTTTTCTTCAAACTCCCCTGAACGCAATTTTTCCCTAAACTTCTCTCTTGTGTCCGTGGTAGGAGCCGAAGGAACTTCGGGTTTCCGGCTGCCAGGAAGCAGAAGATCCAGGAGGATGTCTTCAGTATGGAGGTTGGCTTCTTCTGTCAGACTTTCCTGAAGTTCAGCTTTGACCATGGCGACACCGGCGGCCATCAAGTCCCGCACCATCGATTCAACGTCGCGGCCGACGTACCCCACTTCGGTGTACTTTGTGGCTTCGACCTTGATGAAGGGAGCCCCGGCCAGTTTAGAAAGTCTTCGGGCAATTTCGGTTTTACCCACGCCCGTGGGACCGATCATGATGATGTTTTTAGGGTAGACCTCGTCGCGAAGCTCGGGGGACAATTTTTGTCGGCGGGTACGGTTGCGCAGGGCAATCGCCACGGCCTTTTTAGCCTTGTCTTGGCCGATGATGTAACGGTCAAGCTCTTGGACAATCTGGCGAGGGGTCATCTGGTCAAGGTTGAGTTTCACTCAATGGCCTCCAGGGTGATGTTCCGATTGGTGTAGATGCAGATGTCGCCGGCGATTTCGACCGACTTGCGGGCGATTTCAGAAGCGGTGTAGGTCGAACCGTCGAGAAAAGCCCGGGCTGCGGCGTAAGCGTAAGGGCCACCAGAACCGATGGCAACACAGGCTTCACCCGGTTCAATCACGTCGCCGTTGCCCGACAAAAGGTAGAGACCCGAGGCGTCGGCTACCAGCATCATGGCTTCGAGCTTGCGCAAAATCTTGTCGGTACGCCAATCCTTGGCCAACTCCACAGCCGCCCGGCGTAAGTCGTTGGGAAACTGGGCCATCTTGCCTTCAAACTTTTCCAACAAGGTAAAGGCATCGGCAGTAGACCCCGCAAATCCCGCCAAAACCTTTCCCCCGGCGATACGGCGGACCTTACGGGCGTCGGCCTTGATCACGGTATTCCCAAGAGTTACCTGACCATCGCCCGCCATGGCTGTTTTTCCTTCGCGCCGAACGGCGACGATGGTTGTTCCGTGCATCACAATTTCACTCATTCCTCTATTCCTTCCGTTTTAAAAACGCCACTCCGAGCTTTTGAAAGTCTTGAATGATTTTTAGTCGTCTTCGGTTCGGCTCTTGCTTGCAGTTTCAAATGATCCTTCCTTTTAACCATGGGGATGCGAGTGACGAACGACATCGCGTAAACGATCCAGATCCAAATGCGTGTAGATTTGAGTTGTTTCAAGGCGGCTGTGTCCCAAAAGCTCCTGAACGACACGGACGTCCATTCCTTCGTTGAGCAGGTGGGTTGCAAAAGTATGACGGAAGGTGTGGGGAGAAACGTGCTTGCTCAACGAAGAAGCCCTCAGGGCACGAGCGAGAATTTTCGCAACGCCCCTGACGCCCAGGGCCTTTCCACGGGCATTCAGGAAAAGTTTGGCCGCGGCTTGAGAGTCAGCAGGATCCAGACGCAACGCACGTTCGGGAAGGTAGGCTTTTAAAGCTGCAGCAGCCGAAGCCGTCAAAAAGATCGTGCGCTGTTTATGTCCCTTACCCAGGACTCGAATTTGTCCCCCTTCTTTCTCTTCGGAAAAAAGCTCAACGTCGTCCAAGCGCAAGGAGCATAGCTCGGCAACTCGGCACCCCGTCGCGTAGAGGAACTCAAACAAGGTTCTGTCACGCAAGCCCTGAAAACCTTGAGCAGCAGGCGTTTCTAAAATTTTCAGAACCTCTTGCTCGAAAAGAAAGGGCGGAAGGTGGCGGGAACGTTTGAGTCCGCGGATTCCTGTTAGAGGATGTTCGGACTTTCTACCCGTTTTTTGTAAAAATCTGTAAAAGCCTCTTAAGCACGAGAGGGTTCGATTCACCGAAGAGGCGGCCAATCCTGACTTTCCCAGCCTTGTCAGGAACCCTGAGGCTTCTCGGCGCGACGCCCGCAGAGGGTCACTGTTTTGCGTGGCCAAGAAATCTTCCCAGGAGGACAGGTCGTGGGAGTAAGCCAGTCTTGTCGCGACCGACAAGCCGCGCACAGAGTCCAGGTAGTCCAGGTATTCTTCGGTCAGGGACCGTTCGGCACTTTTCATACTTCCACCTCCTTCAAGGCCCCTCCCAGGGCAATTTTTGTTGGGGATCAGCCAAGCCAACTCCCCCCTCGTTCCACATCTGCAACAGATCCTGCGCCGATCCGATCACGCAGGCCCCCTGTTCGGCAAGGCTACGGGTTCCGTCTCCTCTGACAGTCTCCAGGCCCACCTGGTGAACAACCACGTCCCGGCCCTGATCCAGACCGAGGTCAGCCGTAATCAACGCTCCCGAATTCTTGGGCGCCTCGACCACAACGACAGTTCGGCAAAGTCCGCTGACTAGGCGGTTCCGCGCCGGAAAATGATAGGCCAGCGCCGGAGTTCCAGGGCCGTACTCCGACAGAAGGCACCCTCCGCCGGCAACGATTTGGCGGGCGAGGTTCCTGTTGCCCGCCGGAAAAACCCAATCAATCCCCTGACCCAAAACGGCCACGGTAAGCCCACCGGACTCAACAGCACCCCTGTGAGCGGCCGCGTCGATCCCACGGGCCAAACCACTAACCACGACGACACCCAAGCGGCCCAGTTCAACTCCCAAGTTCCAGGCCGCCGCCTTGCCCTCCTCGCTCGGCGTCCGAGTTCCGACAATCGCCGCCCAAAA
>JABEVL010000212.1 GCA_013043995.1 Spirochaetales bacterium
GAGGACTTCATACCCATCCATTCCTGGCATGACAATATCAAGCAAGACCAAATCAAACGGCCTTGCCGAAAGAAATTCCAAGGCTTTAGGACCGCTTTCAGCCGTTTCAACCGTATGACCCTGCTGTTGCAGGCTTAGTGATAACTTTAGTCGGTTGGGGAGGAAGTCATCCACAACAAGTATGTTCCCCAGCTCATGAGCCATCCTTTGCTCCTTGGCTATAGTTTAGAAGCATTTCCTTAGCTCTGTCAAAACTCTTGTTGAGTTGCGATATTCCTAAGGAAGTTTGGTCAAATTGGCCATCTTTAACAAGTTGTTCGATCTGTCGACTGAGTTCAGACAAAGCAAGGGCTCCAAAATCTCTGGAAGTGGATTTTAGGGTGTGAGCTGCTCTTTGAAGGGCCTCTGGATTTTTGGTCGCATAGGCCGTGTGTACCTCGCGGAGTAAACCCGGGGTTTCAGAAAGAAAGCTTTCGACAAGCGATAGAAAATTGGCCTGATTGTGACCAACGAGCTCTTTAAGGTTATCTAACGCTGCAGGATCAAAAACCGTCGGATCAACAGTCTCAGCTTCTGGTTTGGGGGAGGTACTCACAGTGATGGTCGTAGGTGAGCACTTATAAAGGGCATCAATAAGTTCTTGCAGCCGTATGGGCTTGGCAATAAAATCGTTCATTCCGGCTTCCATACACGCTTGAAAATCGCTTTGCGAAGCATTAGCCGTCATGGCGACAATGCGTGGACGGGTCGATTCTGGCCACCTTTGGCAAATTATTCGTGTCGCTTCCAGTCCGTCCATTTCAGGCATTTGCATATCCATCAAGATGACATCGTAGTTTTGGCGTTCCAAGGACGAAAGAACCTCTTTTCCGTTGGCGGCCGAATCGGCTAAATAGCCCAAGCGTTCCAGGGTGAGTAACGCCAGCTTTTTGTTTGTCGGGTTATCTTCGGCAAGTAAAATTCTCAGAGGTAAACGATGGGCCATGGTATTATCAAACAACGATTTTGTAGAGGGCCTGGTGCTTTCGGTATGAGTCGAAACAAAGGTATCGACCACGGCATTGTATAATTGTGAAGAACGAATGGGCTTAAGCAAGATAGGAAACGCCAAACCTTCGGGAGAAATACTTTCAGGATTACTAGAACTTAAGATGACCAGCGGGAGGGTTTTTTCATCAAAATGTTGACGAAGCTCACGACAGAGTTCCAGGCCGTTCATTTCGGGCATCTGGTAATCAATAAAACCAATGTCAAAGTGTTCCCCTGATCTAAACGCTTTTAGTGCTTCGTGCGGACTGGCGAAAGTCGTGGTTTTCATTCCCCAGGCAGAGAACTGCTGAGACAGAACCTGCAAATTCTGTTCTCGGTCATCTACGATCACGACTCTTTTTCCTTGGAGCTCAACATGAGCGTGCCTTAAAAACTCCCGCGTCGGAAGGGCGGAACTTTTTGCTTTGATGGTAAAGATAAAGTCACTGCCTTCGCCGGGGATGCCAGTGCTGATGACACGAATAGAACCACCTAAGAGCTCACACAGACGTTGGCAGATGGCAAGACCTAGGCCTGTTCCTCCAAAGCGACGGCTGATCGAACTGTCGGCTTGGCGAAAGGATTGAAACAAGAGCGGGATCCTTTCGGGGGGAATGCCAATGCCCGTGTCTTTAACAGAAAAACGCAGAATGAACTCTTGGTTATCAAGTTGTTCTTCTACCGTGACATGGACGTGGATGGCGCCTTGCTCGGTAAACTTCAGGCTATTGCCTATCAAATTGAGGAGAATTTGTCGCAGCCGTCCTTCATCACTGACAAGGGCTTCGGGAACGTCTTGATCAATGAGGCAGGTGAGCTCAATCGATCTTTCGGTGGCTTTACTTGCCAATAAGCTGATGGCTTCTTCCAAGGCTTCGCGTAGGGGAAAGGGCCGAAGTTCTAGCTCAACTTTTCCCGATTCAATTTTCGAAAAATCAAGAATGTCATTAATGACGGCGAGTAAGGCTTCACCACTGTTGCGAATCGTGAGAGCATAATCTCGTTGAGCGGGAGTAAGCTCCGTATCAAGGAGCAGCATCGTCATCCCGATAACACCGTTCATAGGCGTTCGGATTTCATGACTCATCGTAGCCAGAAATGTCGACTTCGCACGACTGGCTTCTTCAGCTTCCCGCTGGGCAGCTATACTTTGCATGCGGGCTCGTTGTAAGGACCGAAACAATTGGTCTTGATCACTCAAAAAGTGCATGTAGTAAACGCCGACAATCACAATGGCAAAGACCACCACCGCAATCGTTACGGCAAGGCTCACGGGGTGAGGAAGTTCGGGAAACCCCAGGTTGAATACCTTATATTGGCTCAGGACCGTAAGAACGGTACCAATCGGGATAATCACCATGAGATGCACGATAGTGCGGCGTTTTAAAAGACTCCCCATGGCCGTGTAGATGAGGGGAATCGCCAACATAGCGGCGATTTGCACTTCGGGTATAATGATGGAAAGTGTCGAACTGACGAACGCCAGGTAAATCGAGATAGAAAGCGTCCAAAGGTCTAATTTGTTTCGACGGACAAAGCTTTTGAGCAACAAAGCTAAACCGGTGACGGGAAGCAATGCCAAACCATAGACAAAGAACTGCGGGTAACGAGGAAGCATAACCCCAAGGACGACGGCAAGAAGAAAGTTTGCAAGCGTTGCAGGTATTAGGTAGCGCGACAACGCCCGCGAAAAGGCAAGTCTTCTTGAGTCGTCTAGGTCGTTTAAAACCTCTTCTTGAGAAGGCGCCGGCATTTCCATGGTTCTGTTTTGTCTCTCCAGGCAGTAGTATAGTTCAATCCCCTTAATTTTCAATTACCTTAGAAGGATTCTTTAGGATGGATTCTTTTTCTTGACAAACAGAAATACCTAACCTAGTCTGTTAACAATAGGAAAACACATTCTTTGATTCTTCCCGATTTTTATGTTCCCTGGCCGGCCCGGCAAAACCCTCATCTCGCGACAGCTCGCGTCCATGCCAAGGCCTGGGCCTATTCCGTGGGAATATTAGCGCCAAAATCAGACTCATTTTTTGTCTGGGAAGAAAAAAAATACGATCAGCACGATTACGCAAGCTTCTGTGCCAAAATTCATCCTGACGCTTCCTTGCCCGAGCTTGAACTGATGACGGATTGGAATGTTTGGGCCTTTTATGTGGATGACTACTTCATGAAAGCGTTTTCGGGGCAGGACCAGCGAGAAGCGGCTAAAGAGTACCTTTTGGGAATCCTTGACTTTATGCCGCTTGATCTTGTCTTCACGAGGCCTTCGCAATCTCCGACTCAGACCGCTCTGAAAGACCTCTGGCAAAGGACAGCGCCTACCCAAAATCTTGATTGGCGTCAACGAATTTTTAGTGATACAAAACGTCTTTTGGACGCTTTTCTTTGGGAGTTTGATAATAAAAATTCCGGGCGTATTGCCAACCCCGCAGAATACATCGCCATGCGTCGTCAGGTGGGGGCGGCGCTTTGGTCTGCGGACCTCGTAGAGCATGCTCTTTCTGTGGTTTTGCCCGAACGAATTTTTCTTTCTCGGCCTATACAGACCCTGCGTGCTTGCTTTGCTGATGCTGTGCATCTTCGCAATGATATTTTTTCATATCACCGTGAAGTTCAGATTCAAGGAGAGCTTACCAACTCGGTGTTGGCCATGGAAAAGTTCTTGAAGGTTGATTCTCAAACAGCAATGAAC
>JABEVL010000213.1 GCA_013043995.1 Spirochaetales bacterium
GGAATCCCCATTCAAAAAGAAAATCAGGCAGGCCCCAGTTGGGCGGGTTTTCAAGAACAGTCTCAAGGGGAACGCACTGGCTCGAGAATTTCTCCAAAAAAGCTTCCAACCTGCCCGGCATATCGGGGCTCATCGAACTGGGGTGAAGGCAGACCGTCCAAACGCCCGGCGGCACGGGGCGCGGCCACCAAAGCTGCTGAGGCACCCACGTCATTTGATAGCGCTGAAAAGGTCTTTGCGAAAGTCCGTCGCTCACAACCCGAATGCGTGTTTCTTCTTGCAAAACACGAAGGGTTGTTTTGTCAAAAGTATGCGCCGGCGCGATCCAGACACTAGGATTGACGCCCCGTTCCCGAAGGGCCCGGTACCCTTCGCGGATTTTGAGGCGCTGTGTTTCCTCTGCTACCCCTGCAAACTCCGTCCTGGCGTTGAGGGGAACCAAGCCCCTGGACTTACCGATATAGACATGGTTGCACCCGTGCAAGGCGATCGTCCATCCCTTGCTTTGCCATCGGAGCACCTTATTCCAAAACTCAGGGTCTTCTTCAGCGACCTTCAGCTCGGGGTCCTCGCACTGAGGCACCACGGCGACAACAGGTTTGACGTTGTACTTGTCAAAAATCGCTTCCAGACGGTCCCAACTTTTGTGATCCATCCAGGGGCAAGCATCGTCCATTCTCAGAATGTAGAGTGTTTCTTTCATATCTCGTTTCAGGGTGGGTGAGCGTTTCGATCCCGGGAGCTCAAACAGGTTTAAATCAGGAAAACTATTGTTGTATTTTTGTCTTGGAAGCCAGGCTGGGATGCATGTATTCCAGCACATTAGGAGTTTCAGGGCGATCTTCGCCGTAAACCACAAACCAGGCTTTTTCATCATTTTCCTGGGGTTTTTCTGCGGCCGCTAAAAACGCGAACCCTTGATGGTGGCAGAGGGATTCCAGAACAAAATCCAAATCGCTCCTCCCGACAAGGTACAAACCCGAAGCCCCTCGCTCCCGGGCCCCGGCAATCAGGGTTTCAAGCTGAACTCGGCAGTCGGCGACGTAGCGGATCGATTTTTTGAGGTACCTGTAGCTGCGTTTTGAAAGTTCCTTTAAACCCTCGGGAGTCAGAATGTACTGAACCTTACGCAAATTCAGCTTCCGCATCAGCATCCAACCCTTGGCGGTTAGCTCTTTGAGCAACAGGTTTGTCATCCCCAACGAAAGACCCAAGGCTTCAGCCATGTCCCGCTGTCCCGACTGGGGGTGAGTTCTAAGGAGTTCGAGAAGGAATATTTTTTTATCTTCGTGGAGGCTGGACAAGGCAAATCCTTCCTGGGAGTCAGGAAAAAAGGCAAGAGTGGTCCCCGGATGCGAACCGCCGCCGAAACATGCTGGCTCGTCCAACGTCAAAGAACTTCCGGGTTTCTTTGTTCAATCTGTGAACACTATACCACACCCGCCGCTTTGTAAAGCTCGCTCAGTTTCAATCGAGGGGTCGACGCGCCTGAAACGAACGAGCTATGGTCAAGCGGTCTGCGTACTCCAGGTCCCCTCCTACAGGCAGACCCGAGGCCAAGCGCGTCACGCGGACTTCCGCAGCGGCCAAAAGTTTATGGATGTAAAGGGCCGTCGTGTCTCCCTCGAGTGTCGGGTTTGTCGCCAAAATGACCTCTTCGATCCGTTCCTCGACGACGCGGCGCACGAGTTTCTCGAGACCCAGATCTTGGGGACCCACCCCGTCCAAGGGAGCCAACACCCCATGAAGAACAAAATACAGGCCCTGATACTCCCCTGTTTTTTGCAAGTTCATCAAATCCTGAACCTGCTCCACCACACAGAGGGTCCGGCTATCCCGGGAAGGGTCCTCACACAGAGAACAGGGGTCAGTTTCCGTATAATTTCCACAACGGCTGCATTTTCGCACTCTTTCGCGCAAGGTAGCAATTTCGTGTCCCAATTTTGCCAGAAAGGACTGATCGGTTTTTAAAAAATAAAACGCCAATCTCAGGGCACTCTTGCGCCCCATCCCGGGAAACCTGGAAAGATCGGCGACCAATTCCTCCAGGGGTCCCATCAGACCATGCCCGGCAAGTTGAAATTCGGCATAAGTCCGCCCGCTTCTTCCTTCATTTTTTCACGGATCTTATGCAGAGCATCCGTGTGTGCGGAACGCACCAGGTCTTGAAGCAAGACCACCTCGTTTTTGTCCACACAGGATGGATCGATCTGCAAAGAAACGATCTCCATCTGACCGTTCAGCTCTAACTTGACCAAATCGCCCCCGGCATAACCCATCGCGGTGACCCTGCTGAGCCTTTCCTGCATTTTCTGCACGTTCGCCTGCATTTCCTGCAAATTCTTGATCATCTCAAATGGGTTCATGAAACAATATCTCCCTTAAAAATACGTTGAAACAGCTCAACCGTTCCTTCTTGCTGGCGGGATTCCGGCTGATTCACCTGGGGGGGCGCTTTCTTTTCCTCCCCGGAAGACCCAACGCCCTGAAGGTTATCTAGGTGCGCGTGGATTTCCGTCAAAACCGGGGACAGGGGTTTTAGTACTTTTTTTTTTCGTCGTCTGGAGGAACAGAAGAGCCTTCGGCAGTCCAACCGGAAGCGAGGCTCGCTTTAAGCGCTTCCAGGCGGGTGACCAGCTCGGAATTGCTTGAATATTCCTTGAGGCGGGCAAGCCTGCTCATCAAAAGCTCAAGCTCATAACGCTGGTTCAGCGAGTATCGCACGGTCCTGTAAAGGGCCAGAAGGAGTTCAAGTGCTTTTTCAACCTGAGCCGGAGAAAACCCTGTTCTTGTTGCTGCCGAAAAGCGATCAGGATGAAAGCCCAGCAAAGATTCCCGATCGATGTTGTGCAAAAAAAACAACAAGGATCGAAAGTATTCTGCCAAATCCATGATGAACTGCTCAACAGACACCCCCGAAGCGAGGATTTCATCACAGGCTAGAACGGCCTCGCGGGCCTGCCCCAAGGCCAAGGCGTCTACGATCTGATTCATCTGATCCAGACCCACAAGTCCCAGCTTTTCCCGAATCTTCTCCAGGGAGATGACCCCATCGCTAAAAGCAGCGATCTGGTCAAACAACGTGTAGGCGTCCCGCATCGACCCCGTGGACTCTTTAGCAATCCAGTACAGGGCCTCTTCATCGACCTGCAGTTTTTGTTCCCCCGCTGCTTCGAGCAACTTGGACTTGATCACTTCAACGTCAATGAGTCGAAAATGGTACTGTTGGCAACGGCTCTTGATCGTTGCAGGGACCTTGTGAAGCTCGGTGGTTGCAAAAATAAAAACGACGTAGGGAGGCGGCTCTTCGATGGTCTTGAGCAGGGCGTTGAACGCCGAATTCGACAGCATGTGAACTTCGTCGATGATGTAGACTTTGTATTTGGAGTTGGAGGGAGCAAAAAGGACCTCGTCCTTGATTTCGCGTACGTCATTCACAGAGGTGTTGGACGCCCCGTCGATTTCGATCACGTCGAGGCTGGCGCCCCGCGCGATCTCCTGGCACTGGGAACAGACGCCGCACGGCTCGGCGGTGGGGCCCTTTTCGCAATTCAGCGACTTAGCCAAAATACGAGCCATCGAGGTTTTTCCCACACCCCGTGATCCTGAAAAAAGAAACGCCTGAGCTAACTGGCCGCTTTTGAGGGACTTTTTCAACGTCTCAACGACAAATTCTTGACCGGTGAGCTCTTCAAAACTTCGCGGCCGCTTGCGGGTCGCCGTCACCTCATAAGCCATGGGGAACCAACCTTAAAACCCCTAGCTCCCGCCAGGCTTACCGCGGCACATGTCCGTGTACCTACCGTTGCTCCCTTCCGGGCCTGGCGGGGTTCGGTGTCGGTGCATTGCGCGGGTCCTGGCGATCAACGCTAAGGGAACGGAGAGAGGGGGATTCGAACCCCCGGTACGCGGTTAACGTACGTACGCTTTCCAAGCGTATGCCTTAAGCCACTCGGCCA
>JABEVL010000214.1 GCA_013043995.1 Spirochaetales bacterium
CGATGCAGGACTACGCCGCAACCCGCGTACGTTTTTTCAACAACGTCGCGGCCTTTTTAAACGGAGATGCTGAAAAGAAAATCCTGGGCGACATCGACACAGCCCTCGCCGCACCGGGTCTTTCTCTCTCGCAAAAGAGGGACTACGAGGAAACACGCACCGACGCCGTGAAAATCTTCGGGGACACGGCGGCGATCTTCAAGCAAATCCAGGAACTTCGGGCGAGCCTGAAAAAAGAACTGGCGGGTTCGTTCTGCATCATCGGCGACACGGCGACCTCGACGACCGATATCGGCGTCAATCCCTTTCAAAGCCGTTACATGAACGTGGGAACGCACGCCGCCGTCGTCAACACGATCCTTTCCGGGCAATTCCTCAGGGAACTCCCCTGGATCTTCCCCCTGGTCGCAGGGGCTCTTTTGGCTTTCTTGCTCGCGTTTGTGATCCGAAGCCTCAGGCCGGCCCAAGCCCTGATCACAGGCTTTGCCACGGTTCTGATCATGCTCGCCGTTAGCATTCTCAGCTTCACGACGACGGGCCTGTTCATTCCCGTTTTTGGGCCGATCCTCATCGTCCTCACGACGTTCATCGGTGTCGCCATGCTCCAGTTTCTAACGGCCGAACAGGAGAAATCCTTTTATCGGACGGCTTTCGGCCATTACCTTTCGGCTGACGTGATCGACGAACTGGTCAATAACCCCGACAAACTCAAGCTCGGCGGCGAGAAGAAGACCATCAGCGCCATTTTCACGGACGTCCAGGGGTTTTCCTCCATCTCGGAAGTCCTCGACCCCGGCGACCTCGTTAAACTCCTGAATATCTACCTGACGACGATGAGCGACCTCGTTCTTGATCTTTCAGGGACCATCGACAAGTACGAAGGGGACGCCATCATCGCCTTTTTTGGCGCCCCGCTGGACCTGGCCGACCACGCGCAGAGGGCCTGCCTGGCCGGAGTAAGGATGAAACGAGCTGAAAAAGAACTCAACGTCAGGTTTAGGGAAGAAAAACTGAGCCCGCACCCCCTTTTGACCAGAATCGGCATCAATACCGGAGAAATGATCGTCGGCAACATGGGGACGCTGAAAAAAATGGACTACACCATCATGGGCAACGCGGTCAACCTGGCCAGTCGGCTCGAAGGCGTGAACAAGCAGTACGGGACCTGGGTACTCACCAGCGAAGCAAGCTACAAAATGTCGGGAGACCTGCTTCTGGCACGCAGGCTCGACAAGGTGCGCGTCGTCGGCATCAGCAACCCTGTTCGGCTTTACGAACTCATCGAAGAAAAAAGCCTGGCGACACCAGGCCAGATCCAGATGGTTGAAGCCTTTCACACGGGGCTTGAAAGCTTTGAAGCCAAAGACTGGGCCAAGGCTGAAACTCTTTTCCAGGAGGTCCTTCGTCTGGCTCCGAATGACGGACCTTCCCAGTTTTTTTCCCGCAGGTGTGCGGAGTTTAAAAAGAAACCTCCCGTAGAAAATTGGGACGGGGTTTTCAACCTCACGACAAAATAGGAAATCCTTCAAATTTGCGTTATGATTACGAGAGAATTCCCTGGAGGCTTTATGAAAAAGTCGATCCTTTTTTTGCTGATTTTATGGGGCGCGGGTGCTCCCGCCTTTTCCCAAACGCTGTTTCCTGGACTTGAAAGCGACTTTTCAAGAGTTATGCTGCTGCTGGGGCAGGAGATCCTGCCCACGATCCAGCAGAATGACCTTTCGGGCTCAGGAATTGGTCAAGCGACCCTGGGAAACTCGCATTTCTTTATCGGTCTGACGGTGGGCAGCGTTGTCTCGGACGGACTTTTAAAATTCAGAAATGAAACCGATTGGCAAACCCTGGACCTTTCAGGTTTGATCAACACCATCGTCCCGGCTTCGGGACCGGCCCGAAGTCTTTACGATGCCTCAGCGAACGCTTTTCCCTACCCTACTCTGAAGGTCAACGCAGGGGTGGCCCTGCCCTGGGGTTTTGAGCTTTTGGGTTCAGGAATGTACCTTCCCCAAGCCTTCACTTCGCCCATCATCAGCGGACTGGCTTCTAACCTGAACGGACTTTCTGTCAGCGCGGCCAATTACGTCTTCCGTTTGCGCCACCCCCTTATTCTGGAACAGGGCAACTTTCCCGCAGTCTCGTTGGGTGTCGGCTATTCGTATTCCCAGGTGAGTATTTCGTACCAGCTGTCCAATTTTCAGCAAAGCATTGCAGGGCAGACCGTCGCCATCAACGGCGCCTTGAACTCGTCCACTCAGGTCAATTCTTTTGGCACCGACCTGACAATTTCCAAAAATTGGCTGATCTTCACGCCGTTCCTCACGACTTCGCTCTGGTACGAAGCCGCCAACTACAATTCTTCGGCCAATCTGACAGCCACGGTGGTCAGCACGTCGAGTTCCTCGTCCCTGTCCCCGTCGGCCAGCACAAGTCTGGGAACCATCGCTCCGATTTTCACGGGCGGCTTTGACATCAACCTTTACGTGATGCGGTTACTCCTGTCCGGTAGCTACAACCTGGGAACAAAGTTCTGGGGAGCCGACCTTTCCACCCGCCTGCAGTTCTAACCGGCGCAGGCCCTGGGACACCTTCCGGGTTTTGACCTCATTGACGTTGTTCGCGGATGTAAGGCACGCCCAGGGCTTGGGGTGCCGAACTCGCCTTATTTCGGCTCCGCCACCCGACAAAAATCAGCACAAGTATCGTGATCACGTAGGGAATCATCTTGAGGAAGTAGGGAGGAACCAAGCTTCCCGCCAATTGCAGCCGAAATCCCAAGGTGTCGAGAGCGCCGAACAGGTAGGTACCGATCAGGGCCTTTACGGGGTTCCACTGCGAAAAGATGATCAGCGCCACGGCGATCCACCCCCGGCCCGAAGTCATGCCTTCGATCCAGTTGGGCGAATAAACCAGGAGTAAATCGGCCCCGCCGAGGGCGATGAGCGACGAACCCATCGCCACGCACAAGTATCGGTAAACCTGAACCCTGATCCCCATGACGTCAGCGGTGGCCGGATTGTCGCCCACAGCCTTGAGATGAAGCCCCCAGCGCGTCCGAGTGTAAACGACCTGAAAAAAAACGACGAGAAACCAACTGATCCAGGTCAAAAGGTCCAGCTTGCCCAAAACAGCTCCCAGCAAAGGGACCCCGGACAAAAAATTCAGCGTCACGTTGGGCACCGCCTGAGGAAGCGGCACCCCTGCAATGGATTTTCCCAGAAAGGCACTCAACCCGGTTCCAAACAAGGTCAGAGCCAGACCGCTGACGACCTGGTTGGAACGAAGCGTCACGGTTAAAAGGGCGTGAAGCAGACCTAAAAGGGCTCCGACAAAGAAAACGGCGGCAAGTGTCAGCAAGAGATCGGGGACGGCAAGGTAGGTCAAGGCAGCGGTCACCGCCCCCATGAGCATCAGCCCCTCCGCCCCAAGCTGAATCACCCCCGACTTCTCGATTAAAATGCCCCCCAGCGTCGCAAAAAGGAGCGGGGTTCCTGCCGAAATCGCAGCGTTGAGCAATTGCGAAACAAGATTCACACTAGGCTCCTTGCTCTTGGGTGTTTTTGCGCCTTAAGCGCAAGCGTCCGACCAGGTCTCCCGCGATCAGAAAGAAAAGAACGGCGCCCTGGATCATCGATGATATCGAGGGAGGAAGTCCAAGAGTCTGCACGTTAAACCCCCCTTCGATCAGCCCCGCCAGAAAGAACGCCGAAACCACAAGCCCCCAAGGGTTGAGCTTGGCGATCCAAGCCACGATGATCGCCGTGTAACCGTACCCGGGGGAAACGCTCTCGTTCAGTCGGTGCGTGACACCTGAAACTTCCATCATCCCGGCCAGCCCAGCCAAGGCCCCGCTAAGAAACATCACCAGAATCACGTGGCCGCGGATCTGGATTCCTGCGCTCCGGGCGGCCTTGGGGTTGGCACCGATCAAACGCAGCTCGTAACCCCACCTGGTCGATTTCACCAGAACTGCATACAGGAACACAACAGCGAGGGCAACAAAAAATCCCCAGTGCAGGCGAGTACCGCCCAGGGTCGGTATCGTCTCGGCGGCCGGAAAAACGGGAGTTCCAGGGAAATTAAAGCCTTTGGGATCCCTCCACGGTCCAAAAACAAGAAACTGGAGCCCCAGAAAGGCGATGTAATTCAGCATGAGCGAGGTGATCAGCTCGTTGACTCCGAACCACACCTTGGGCAAGGCGGTCAAAAGGCCCCAGAGTCCCCCCGAGAGAATCCCGGCCAGGAGCATCAGAGGCAAACTTTCCCAAGGTCCCAGTTGGGGAAAGTAAATCATGACTCCTGTGGCTCCCACAGCCCCAGCGATGAATTGCCCCTCGGCACCGATGTTCCAAACACTGATTCTGTAGGCTATGGCGACCCCCAGCCCGCATAAAAGAAGGGGAATGGTTTTGACGAGGGTTTCTGTCAGGCCAAAAACGGAACCAAAGGCGCCCTGAAACATCTTGGCGTAGACCCGAAGGGCGTCGGTTCCGTTGAGCTGGATCAGAAATCCGCTCAGGATAAGAGCCAGAAGGACGGCGAGGATGCTGACCCACCAGGGACTCGCCCCTCCCGCAGGATCAATTTCGATTCTGAAGGCCCACCTTGGCGCCCCTTTTTTGATCGTCAAGTTGCAGCTCCTTCGACAGAAGAAACCCCTGCCATCCAAAGACCGATTTGATTCCTGTCCGCGGCGCCCCTTGCGGCGCTTCCTGAAATTTGACCGTTAAAAAGGACGACAACGCGATCCGACAGGTCCAGAATCTCGTCCAGGTCTTCTGAAATCAACAAGATACTCCGGCCTTCGTCGCGAAGTTCTTCCATCAAAGTGTGCACCGCTTCTGTCGCCCCCACGTCCAGGCCTTGGGTGGGGTGGACCGCAACCATAAGCTGGGGACGGTGATGGATTTCACGGGCAAAAAGGAGCTTTTGCTGATTTCCACCGGATAACTGGTGGACGGGGGTGTCCAGGCTTGGGGTTTTTACTTCAAATTGATCCACCAAACTCTGCGACCATTGACGGTTTTTCTGGTTTCTCAGGAACCCCCACCTTGAGCGTTCGGGAGTCCAATACGACTTAAAAAGAAGGTTGTCGAC
>JABEVL010000215.1 GCA_013043995.1 Spirochaetales bacterium
AAGGTTTCGTCGTTGCCAGCCTGGGCCAGCCCTTAAAAGCCGCCCCCCATCCCCCAACTTTCTTTCAGCAACTCCTGGAGCTTCGGCACGGCCTTGCGTTGACTTCCTGGATACGGCGTGAGGAACTTGGAAAATCGGCCCCCTCGGGCCACGTTCTTTCCCAAGCCCTGGCCGTCAAAGCCCTCGTTCTGCGTCTGAACGACTCCCCGTCGGATATTTTTTATCATGGTCTTTCACCCAAGCTTTTGGCCTTGTGGAACCTAGGTTCGGCACCGCTGAACATCGTTAAGCTCAAGGCTTCGGGCTTTAGCGCGGTGGTCACGCCCCTGATTCAAGGAGTGTACAGGCCGCTGCAGGTCTTACAGTTGCCCTATGATAACCAGCACCCCCAGCTTTCCACCTGGACCCTGGAGCTCCAAGGCCTACACCCTGAAGATCTTTCCGACATGGCCTTTTTGAAGCCCTACCTCTATTTTTTCCACCTGAAAGGTTTTCTTTCGGCTCAACCCCAGCTTTTAGCCCGCGCCTACGTTGGAGCCTTTTTATCGCACGTCCTCTACGGCACCGATACCGACGTTTTCTCCAAACGGTCTCCCCAAGTCCCCGGTGCCCTCCTTCAAGGACCCTGAAGCAGATCGTCCCAGACCAGCCCCTGCCCCGCCGCGACGCCACGAACAAGACGTTTTCCCAGAATGATGGACAGAAATTGGGGGGGCAAGCCCGGCCTCAAGACTTTTTCGGTCCTCAATACCCGCACGTCCTCGGCCTTCAAGACCTGACCAGGTTTCAAATCACCTACCGCGTGCAGACTCCTGTTGGTTCGCTCATAATTCGCTTTTTCGGACTCAGCGAGGAGTTTTCGGCCGTCCCCCAAGACCTGCTCGACAAGCTCGGTTCCCCAACGGCTTTCAAGCCAAAACCTCTTTTCCTCCTCTTCAAGCCCTTCCAGCAGCCTGACGGTCTTGGCCATCCGGGCAAACATCGCGGGTTCCAGGGCAATGGGATCGTCGAGTCCTGCATCGGTGCGACTCAGGCAGAAGTGTTTTTCGATCAGGCGAGCACCTGCCCCAACGGCCACCGACGGCACGAGATCGGGGTCCAAGGAATGATCTGAAACTCCCACAGGGCAGCCGAAAAGTACAGAAAGAGGCCTCAAGAGACGCAGGTTATACTCCTGGGGTGGGGCTGGGTAAGCCGTGACGCAGTGCAAAAGAGCTTTGGGTACCCCCTCCAGGACGTCCCAGGCCGCTTCGATATCTCCCAGACGGCTCACCCCGGTGGACATCACCAGTGGTCTCTGGTAGGTTGCCAGTTCTTCCAGAAGGGGGAAATGGTTCAGCTCCGGCGAAGCCACCTTGTACCAGGAGCAGTCCAGGTCGTGCAAAAGACGTGCACTTTTGACCCCGAAAGGGCTGGCCAAAAAGTCGAGGCCCGCAGCTTCGGCTTCATCCTTGCAAAACGCATAGAATTCAGGAGAAGCCTCGAGCGCCCTGAAGCGTTCGTATATGCTTACCCTTCCTCCCGGCAGGTCGAGTTCTCCCGTCAAAGGGTGAAGAATTTCATCCGCCAAAACCACCTGGAACTTGGCACACTGGGCACCTGCTTCGGCGGCCGCTTGGATGAGTTCGCGAGCCTTGCTGCGGTCTTTTTGGTGGGAAGTTCCAATCTCAGCAATCAGGTAACACCCCTCGGACAAGGCAAAAAGTGAAAGAAAATTGTTCATAATCCTATTTTCGGCATTTCACTATCGACAAGAGCCTGGTTTATAGATAAAATTGTTGAAAACTGATTGGAGGAAACGCCATGACCCCGATAATTTGCGACATGACGGGTGAAGTGATCGAAGCTGCTGCAGACCCCAAAAACGGCCCACAATTAAATCGGGACTATTTTGTGGCCCATAACCGGATCTTGAGCGTTAAGGCAAAAGAACGGATCGATGAAATCGTCTGGGAAACCATGAAAGCCCGCGGCTTTGGCCGGTACAATTTCATGGAGTACAAGCGTGTTTTTCAGGCGGCTGTCGAGCAGTACTGCAACCGTAACAAAACGACCTACAACAAGGCTTTTCACGCCGAAAACCGCAACGATTTTCGTTCCAACCAAGCTCCCCACTGGCAATAATTTTCTTTGTGCTGCGCTGGTTCTCAGCGTTCACTTCAAAAGCCTTCCCTTTGGAAGGCTTTTTTTTATTGCTTCGCGGTTTTGTTGTCCGCACTTCCTTGACGAGGCAGAGAGGGGATCTTATCAAAACCGCAGTAAGGAACCAAAACTTTGGGTAAAAGAACTGAACCGTCCTTTTGCTGAAAGTTTTCCAGGAGGGCAACAAGGGCGCGGCTTACAGCAACGGCGGTTCCGTTGAGCATGTGAACGGGCCGATTTTTGCCGGCCTCGTCCTTATAACGAATCCCCAGCCGCCGCGACTGAAAATCTGTGCAGTTCGAGGTTGAGGTCACCTCTCCCCATTCGCCGGAGTCACCGCGCCCCGGCATCCACGCTTCCAGGTCGTACTTTCGGTACGCCGGTGCTCCGAGATCGCCGGTGCAGGTGTCGACCACCCGGAAGGGGATTTCCAGGGACTTGAAAAAATCTTCTTCGATGGTGCGCAGTTCTTCATGGAGGGCGTTGGAATCCTCGGGCCGGCAACAGACGAACATTTCAACCTTGGTAAACTGATGCACCCTATACAGTCCCTTGGAAAATTGGCCGTGTGCGCCCGCCTCCCTCCTGAAACAGTGGGAAACCCCCGCCATCTTGATAGGGCCCTGGCTCAGATCGACGATCTGGTTGGCGTAGTAACCTCCCAGGGTGATCTCGGCAGTTCCCACCAGGCAGGTTTCGGTGCCCTCTAGGGGGTAGATGTTCGACTCTTCTCCCCGTGGATTAAAGCCTATCCCTGTCAGGATTTCTTCTTTAGCGACATCGGGGGTGATGAAAGGGGTGAAATGACGTTGGACAAGAAAATCCAGAGCATAGCGCACCAGGGCCAATTCCAGAAAAACGCCTTCGTTTTTTAGGAAGTAAAATTTTGTGCCCGACACCTTGGTTCCCGCTTCAAAGTCAACAACGTCGAGGGATTCACCCAGTTGAACGTGATCCTTGGGGGCAAAATCAAAAGTTGTAGGTTCACCAACCCGTTTGATTTCAGGGTTGTCCGTCTCCAGCTTTCCGATAGGAGCCGCAGGATGGGCCATGTTCGGGATTCTCATCATTTCGGACTGAAAGGCACTTTCGACCTGGGCGAGCTGAGTCTCCAGGTTCGTAATTTCGTCTTTGAGGCCACGTCCTTCGTCGATCAGGGCCTGGCGGAGCTCGGGATCCAGCCTGCCCTTCATCTTGGACGCGTTTTCATTCCGCGCCGATCGTTTCGACTCAAGATTTTGAATGAGTTGCGAACGCTGGTCAGCCAGTCGAAGGGCCTCAACGGGGTTGGCCTTCATGTGGCGATGCCGAATGTTTTCCTCGACGGCGGCGAGGTTATCGCGGATAAAGTTCAGGTCAAGCATGGCTCATTTTACCCGGCCAAGAAGGGCAAGGCAAGGCTCGCCTTTAACTAAAATAGAACTTCGAAAGCTCTTCAAATTGGCTGATCGTCGTCGAGGCCTCTTTCGCCGTTTTGCACTTCATCATCGCGGGATAAAATTCAGGGTTCGTCATCAGGAGTGCCAGATTCTTGAGGATGAACAGGTGTCCGTCGGGAGCATTATCGTCGCCAACCAGGAACATCACGATGTGAACGGGCTTACCGTCAAGACTTTGATACTCGATGCCTTTTTGAGAAATTCCCAAAACCCCGTAGGTTTTTCCCAAATTGGGAAGGTGCGTATGCGGCAGGGCGATATTGCGGGCAATCCCCGTTGTCATCTTTTTTTCACGTTCCCTCAAACCGTCCAGGAGGGTTTCTTTGGAAAGTGAAGGCTCCTTTTTGACCAGAAAGTCGACCAGCTCCTTAAAGAGCTCTTCTTTGGTCTGACTTTTTAAATCAATGAGAATCCATTCAGGCTTAAAGATTTCAGAAATCAACATCAAAACACCCCTATTTCATTCTAATCGAGCGGACTTCCAGAGGGAAGAGGTAGAAAAAAAGCCGGCTTGCGGCCGGCTTTTTTTGTCGACCATTCGGTCAAACGATCAGACTCTTGAGAAGGATCGCTACGACAAGACCCAAGATCGCGTACAGTTCGGGAAAGGCCGCCAGGATCAGCGTGGGAGCAAACACGTCGCTTCCAGACCCCAGGGCGTTGATACCCGATGCCAGAAGTTGACCCATTTTGATGGCCGAAGCCAGGGCAACGATACCGAAGGCAATCCCCGCAGCGAGCATGACACCGCCGTTAAAAACGGTGATGTTGGACGTTAAAAAGGGCTGGTAGATGATGTACGCCACGAAGCCGTAAAGACCCTGAGACGCGGGCAAGGCTGAGAGAACCAAAGCCGGTCCGAAAATCTCAGGCCGTTTTTTCAACGCCCCCACCGCAGCGTTTCCCGCGGTGACCAGTCCGATCGAACTTCCCACACCCGAAAGGCCGGCCATAAGAGCCAAGCCCAAGCCTCCCAAAATTATTCCTAAAGAATCCATCTATTTACTCCTTAATGGTTATTAGATTTTAATTGAGTTTGAAACGGCGAATAGGAAACTCCCCCGCCTTTGAATCCGATCGCCTTGTAGAACTCTACGAAGGTGAGACGGACGGGATGCACAAACGAAGCAATCAGAGCCAGGCCCAGGTTAATCCCGTGACCTATCAAAAGCACAACGATCAAGAACACCCACATCAGAGGATTGTGGCCGTTGCCAAGAACCATGATTCCGATTGAGTTGAAGGATTCCGCCAGCAACCCACCGGCGAGCCCCAGAGCGAACAAACGCAGGTAAGACAAAATGTCCCCAAGGATCTGAGAAATGAACTCGTAGAGTTCCCAAAGCCCCATGGCCGGACGGATGTAAAACTTGAGGTGATGTTCGACGCCGTTGAAAAGAAGGACCAAAACGGCACCCAGGACCCCCAGCACAATCGTTACCGTCGAGACGTAAGGAATCGAAGAAACCAGGGGGCCGACGGGAATAGGTCCAACCATCACCTTGGCGAAGGGTCCGAAGAAATTGTACTCCAGAAGCAAAAAGCCAACGGTAATAACCAGCAAGGCCGTTCCAATCGGCTTGAGGCCTCCTTGAACGCCGTCGCGGCGGAAGCCGTTCACCATGCGCAGGATATGGCCTAAAAAAACTTGGACAAAGCCCAAAAGGATTGGAAGCGCCATCGCGTCGGCCATCGTCGGAAAAAGAGCCAAAGGCCGCAAAAGACTGGGATACAGCTGGTTCGGAACTCCCTCTTTGAAGGTTTCAATCCCGAAAATGTCGCCGAGGAGAAGGCCGCCGGCGATGGTCATCACCGATAGAACGATTCCCAACCCGGCCAAACGCCGTCCTTCCCCCTTGAGGAGAAAAAAGGCGGGAATCGTCACAGCCAGCATCAGGGTGCCGTAACCCACGTCGGCCAGGCATAAACCGACAAACAGGGCAAAAAAAGGAGCTAGAAACGCCGTGGTATCAATTTCATGGTAGTTCGGCAAGCTGTAAACCTTGGTAATCGGTTCAAACAGACGGGCCAGACGGCCGTTTTTGAGTGCAATGGGCGGCTGTTCTTCCCCTTTGGGTTCTTCAAGAAGGTAGGCAGCTCTTGATGAGTCCAGAAATTCTCGGACGCGGGCTTCTTCAACCTCAGGGTACCATCCTTGAAGGATCAGGACCTGGCCACCGGCGGTTTCTGTCAAGCTGTAGTTGGCAAAACTGTAGGAAAGGCGGTCCTTGAGGTCCGCGATACCGTCAGAAAGACCGTCGATGTAACGGCAGTAACCCAAAAGAAACTTCTCCCGCTTTTTGATTTCAGCGTCGATGTCGAGAAGTTTTTGCTGAAGCTGATCCGAACCGGCAGATAGAAAAATTTCCTGGCCGGGCAGCTCGGCGGACTCCTTCTTGCTGTCCTGCAAATAAACGTAGAGAACCGATGACCCGTCCTTGGCAACCTCGACAAAGGGCTCTTGAGGGTCCAAGGCTTCAAACAGCTTGGCGGGTGCTTTTCCAAAACGGAGTTTGATTCCGGCCGCGTTCAAGGCCTCGGCTTTCTGGGCGTCGTAAAAACCCCAAACATTTTGGGATTCGAGCTCTTTGGCCAGATGCACGCCCTGGGAACGCAGATCGTCGACCTCGACCCTCATTTTCTCGATTTCATCGTAGAGAACGTCTAGGTCATCCGGGTAAGTCTCTTGGTGAAAGACAGTTTTTTCACTAGCCGCCAGAGTCGTCAGAAACTGGTGGGTTTTTTCTAGCTTGGTGATCTTTTCCTTAAAAACAAGAATCTCAAGCCTTTGCTGATCTTTTCCGAACTCGACATGAACGACACCCAGTCTTTGAAGGTCTTCAAGGACCTGTGAGCGGTCGTTCGCGTGCACGAGCAGGGAAAGCTTTTTCATCTTTTGGATCATGCCGCACCCTCTTCGGCAGCGGCGGCTGCCTGTTTGGTTTTGGTGATCTTCTGCGCTGCTTTTTCAAGGTTGTCGACGTCCTCAAGGTATCGTTTGATCTTGAGAATCGCGTCGTTGTACTCGGGGATCTGAACCTTTTCGTACAGATTGACCTTTTGAGTCGTCTTTTTCAGGGCGTATTCCAGGATGGTGATGCGTTTTTCTGCCACCTCCACCTCGGTCAGCATTTCGGTCAGCTGTTTTAACTGCTCGATCCCGAAGGTCAGCCAGTTCGGGTTTGCGAACCTTGAAAACTCGGCCACCGAATATTCCAGGGCTTTCAGCTGGGGCGTTTTGATGCCGGCGACCTTCTTGACTTCCACCTCAACCTTTTTGAGTTCAAAGATGTCGAGGGGGAACTCGGCCCAAAGAGCAACATTCTGCTTCATCGCCGCCAGCATCCTGGCCAAGCGCTCGTTGAGCTCCTTGAGGACCTCTTTCTGTTTCTGGATCGTCACGCGCAACGCCGCTTCTTTGCTTTTCAGTACAGGCAAAGCCGTTTGGCGGGCTTTGAGCTGGGCGCGGAGCTGCTGCATGGCGATTTTATTGAACTGGTACGTCAGCGCCATTTCAGTTTTTCCAGTACTTGTCCATCAGGCTTTGTTTGATGGCGACTTCAGTTTGGTTAAAATGCTTGGCGAAAAGATCCCAGGCGGTGTCGAGCATCTCATCCACCTGGATATTGACGTCGATGGCCAGGAGCTTGAGCGAATACTCGGCGCCAAATTTGATGGTCCGTTCGTCGTAATCCGTCAGGTCAAAACCGTTATCTCGCTTGGTCTTGGCCTTGGCCGCGTCGGCAAAAAGGCGAACCGCGGCGTTCATCACCTGAGGATGATCTTCTCGCGTGCGTTTCCCAATGACGAGCTGTTTCAAGCGGGACAAGGATCGGAACGGGTCGACGATGACCTTGCCCACGTCGGTGTCCCGGCGAAGGAAGAGCTGGCCTTCGGTGATGTAACCGGTGTTGTCGGGGATAGCGTGCGTGATGTCGCCGCCGGACAGGGTCGTCACGGCAACGATGGTGATCGATCCGCCCGCAGGAAGCTGGGCGGCTTTTTCGTAGATCTTGGCCAGATCGGAGTACAAGGATCCCGGCATGGAGTCCTTGGAAGGGATCTGGTCCATCTTGTTGGAAACGATCGCCAAGGCGTCGGCGTACAGGGTGACGTCGGTCAAAAGGACCAGAACCTGCTGGTTCTTTTCAACGGCAAAGTACTCGGCCGCGGTCAAGGCCATATCGGGGATCAAAAGCCGCTCAACCGGCGGGTCTTCGGTGGTGTTGATGAAGCTCACGATGCGGTCCAACGCGCCGGCGTTGTCGAAAAGATGTTTGAAGTACAGGTAGTCGTCGTTGGAAAGTCCCATGCCGCCCAAAACGATCTTGTCGGCTTTTGTCCTCAGGGCGACGTCGGCCATAACCTGGTTGTAGGGCTGGTCGGGGTCGGCGAAGAACGGAATTTTTTGGCCCGTAACCAAAGTGTTGTTGAGGTCGATTCCGGCGATGCCCGTCGTGATCAGCTCGGAGGGCTGCTTACGGCGGACGGGGTTGACCGTCGGGGAACCGATGGCAATCTCTTCGCCGTCGATCTCCGGACCGCCGTCGATGGGTTGCCCGTAAGCGTTGAAAAATCTGCCCGAAAGCTGATCTGAAACCTTAAGCATCGGCGGTTTTCCTGTAAACACAACTTCGGAATTGGTAGCTACCCCTTCGGTGCCCTGAAAAACCTGGAGGGTGACTTCGTCGCCCTGGATCTTGACAACCTGGGCGGGTCGCCCGTCCACGTAGGCCAGTTCTTCATTGCCGATACCGCTGGCTTTCAGGGTACAAGTCGCCTTGGTCAGCTTGGTGATTTTCGTGTAAACCTTTTGAAAAGCCTGAGTAAGCATTAGTTCGCCCTCCGTTCGTTCAGGATCGCGCGGAACTCTGATTCATATTTCTGGTAGTCGCTGGAGTTGAAAACAGCGTAGTTCATCTGTTTTAAAACGTTGATGATCTTTTTAAAGTAGGGCGCAACCTCGTCAAAGGTGTCAAAATGGTAAGGCCAGTTGATCCCTTCCATGACGAGATCCATCATGTATTTCTGCCGGGGGAGCGGACACTGCGAATCGATCTTGTCGAAAGCGTCTTGCTGCATGAGGACAAAGTCGATCATCTCGGCCTTCCAGAAAGTCAGGTGGTAATCGATCGGAACGCCGTCGTCACCCAGGATGTTGATCTGATCGCTCGCTTCTTTTCCCCTGTAAACCCAGTTTTTGGCCGTGAGAATCTTGTCCACCCAATCGGCGCCCAGCTTACCTTTCAAATAATCGCGGATTTCGGGGTATTCCAAGTATTTGGAATAACTGTCGATGGGGTCGATGGCGGGGTAGCGCTTCTGATCGGCGCGACCTTGCTGCAGGGCGTAGAAACAACGCGCCGATTTTTTGGTGGACTCGGTCACGGGTTCCTTGAGGTTACCGCCTGCGGGAGAAACCGTTCCGATGAACGTGACAGAACCCGACTGACCGTTGTTGAGGACCACATAACCCGCCCGGGCGTAGAAGTTCGAGATGATGGCAGGAAGGTCCATCGGAAAGGCGTCCGGGCCCGGAAGCTCTTCCAGACGGTTGGACATCTCCCTCAAGGCCTGGGCCCAGCGGGAGGTGGAGTCGGCCAGCAAAAGAACTTTCAACCCCATCATGCGGTAGTACTCGGCGATGGTCATTCCTGTGTAAACCGAGGCTTCGCGGGCAGCGACAGGCATGTTCGAGGTGTTGCAGATGATCGTGGTGCGCTCCATGAGCGAGCGGCCCGTTCTGGGGTCGATCAGTTCTGGAAACTCCGTAAAGATTTCGACAACCTCGTTGGCGCGTTCCCCGCAGGCCGTGAAAACGATCAGGTCAGCCTCGGCATTTTTGGACAAGGCGTGTTGGAGAACGGTTTTGCCGGCTCCGAAAGGTCCGGGGATAAAGCCCGTTCCCCCTTCGGCCATCGGGTTGAACGTGTCAAACATCCGGACCCCCGTTTCCATGACCTTGAACGGACGGGGTTTTTCCTTGTACGTGTGGATGGCTTTTTTGACGGGCCACTTTTGGACCATCGTCAATTTTTCCACGTCGCCGCTTTCATTTTCGATGACGGCAATCTGGTCTTCAATCGTGTACGAACCCGGCCCCACGATCGACTTGACCGTCCACTTGCCCTCAAGCTTAAACGGAACCATGATCTTGTGGTCGATCCAGCCTTCCTTAACAGAAGCAAGCCAATCCGCCGCTTGGACCCTGTCGCCGGCTTTGACCAGAGGCTTGAACTCGTACTTAACCTTTTTGTCCAGGGCTTCCGTGTACTCGCCCCGCTTCAAAAAGACACCTGTTTTTTTGTCCAAGTCGTTCTGGAGACCGTCGTAGTTCCTCGAAAGGATGCCCGGCCCCAGGTCAACTTCGAGCATGTGCCCGACAAATTCGACGGCTGTTCCAGATTTAAGCATCCGCGTGCTTTCATAGACCTGCCCGAAGGCGACGTCTCCCGTCACGCGGATGACTTCCCCCATCAAACGTCCGTCTTCGAGCACAACAAAAAAGATTTCGTTCTGCGCGACCGGGCCGTCAACCTGAATTGTCAACAGGTTGGCCACGATGCCTGAGATTTTTCCTTTTACCATTACTTCTTACCCCTGCCGATGAAGAGATCGTCTGAAAAAACGATGCTCCCTTTGATTTGATTCACCAATTTATTGAACAGTTTCTCGCCGTTTTCTTCACTCAGCCCGTTCCAGCGTTCCACCATGGCCAGCTTTAGCGTGTAGGAATAAACGGCCAAGGTTCCGAAGGTCTGTGCCTCCCAGTTTTCCGTCAGCCAATCCCAACGCAGACTGTCCAGATATTTTTCCAGCACGAGCAAATCAGGGTCAACCTGACCAACGATGGAGGCCTTGTCGCGTTCCATGCTGTGCAGCTGCTTTTCCTCGTAGATCTCGATCAGTCGGGACATGTAAGGCAGTTCCCGGGTCAAGCCGAAGTCGATGGCGCTCGACGTGAGGATTTGCTGGGCCGCATAGCCCACGGGGATCAACGATTCGTGAAAAGGCTGGCGCCTTTTACGCAGGGCCAAGGCCGTTGTCACGTTGCGCAGTTCCAGCTCGAAAAGGAACCAGTCTGCCAAGGGCTGAGAAACGTAGGCCTCGACGTTGGCGTAGAACGAGCTCAGGGCCGCGTCAACAGGACCGAGCTTCGACCGTGCGCGGTCGGCCTCGGCTTTTGAAGAAAAATCAACGCCCTGCAGCATTTCTGCCAACTGGTCCTTCGACCAGCAGACGGGTTTAACAGGCGGATGACCCTCGGGCTGCTTTTGAAGAGCAACCTTGATGTCGTTGACGAGAAAGAGTTTGCGAAGCTCATGAAACTCCTCTTTGTCCAGCAGATCCTCGAGGGTGAGCATGAAATTCTCCAGAGAAACCGGAGCCTTTCCGTCCAACAGAAGATCAAATAAGCTGGAAACAAGGTAGTAATGTTGCTTCACGATTTCCTCACGCCTTTGCCGGGAAAAGGATCTCTTTGGCGCGGGCTTTCAAAAAGGACTGAAAGAACTGAAGAAAATCCCTGTCAGTAAAGGACAGAACAAAGGAACCGTCCTTAGGCTCGATCCTGAATCCGCCATCCATGCGGGCTTCAAACTTCAGTTCCACACCCTTGGCAAGTATTTCACTCGACTTGGCCTGAAAGGCCTGGGAAAGTTCTTTCTGCCGGGAAGCGGGAAGAACGAGATCAAGCTCTGCGTTCTTGGGGTCCCATTTGGCGACAAGCTCCTTGATGAGCTCCTGCACAAAGGCGACGTCTTGAAACGACGTTTTCACCCCTGACGAAAGGGCCGAAGCCGTCAGCAGGTTGGTAATTTCCAGCTTGAGTGTCGCAATAGCTTGCTCACCCGCCATTTTAACCTCGGAGAGGGCCTTTGATTTTAACTGTTCAGCCTCGTTTTTTGCGGCTGACGTCACAGCCTCGGCCTCGGCCTTGGCCTTGGTGATCACGACCTGCGCCTCTTTCTGCGCCTTTTCCAAAATAGCTTTAGCCTCTGTCGAAGCCTTCTCCACGCCTTCTCGGTACAGCCTATCCGTGAGCTCTTGCAGTTTTCCTTCCATTCGCAGTGACCTCGCTTAACTTGTCTTCAGGGAGCTTAACCTAACCATTTCACTTTGAAAAGCCTTCCCAGTCTAAAAATAAGAAGAATTTTTTATCTTAATAAATTATTCATATATTATTTTAATAGTAATAATCTAACCATGACTGGACTCTAAGACCCGATTTAAGACACTATGGCCGAGTGACGACGTTTATATGGCTTTTTCTGGCAAACTTTCTTGTTATTGCCTCCTTAAACTCTCTGAGTCTTCTTGCACCCTTTTTAGACAAGTTGGGAGCGTCCCAGATCTTTTTGGGTGTTTTCGCCAACCTCCCCTCGCTGGTTCTGGTCCTGGCCCTTTCGTTTTGTTCGCGAACTATTACCCGACTTCACCGCGTCAGAACCCTTCGCTGGTCGTTTTTTGCGCTACTGGCCTCATTTCCCGTCATGCTGATTTTTTCGCACAACCTTGCGGTGCTCACCCTGTGCAGGTTGTTGGGTTCGGGAGCCTACGTTTTTTCGAGCAGCTTCTTGATGGCCATGGTCTACGACCAGACGCCCCAAATCCGCCGTGCTTCCACCATGGCTCTGTTCGGAACCGGCGGCCTTTTAACGAATCCCGTCGTCTCTTTGCTGGGAGAATGGACCGTCAAAAACTTTGGAGGCCCTGGTCTTTTTGCCGTCGGCTTCGGCTTTGCCTTTCTTGCCCTGCTCACCCTTGCGTTCCTCCACGAGACCCCAGCCGATCGCCCGGCCCAAGCCCCTCACTTTTGGGACACAGCGCGTTTTGCCCCTTTCAGAACTCTCGAAATTCTGGCCTTCCTTTTTGGAGGAGCCTACACCGTCTACATGACCTACACCCCGATTTTTACGCTTGAAAAACTGGGCTTGGCCAATTTGTCGGTTTTCACCATCCCCTTTGCCGCAGTATCGATCGTTTTAAGGTTTGTTTTTTCCAGGGACCTGGACCGCCGATCCTCCCAAAAGTTGACCCTTGCGGCCTTTGGCGGCATGGGGTTTTCTTTCCTGATCACGATCCTGTCCGGGGCTTTGAGCTGGTCCAGCTGGGGTTTTTCCCTCTTGCCCTGGTTCCTTTTGGGTACGGCAGGCGCTTTGTACGGCGGCGCTCACTCCCTCCTCTACCCGATCCTTTCGTCCCAATTTGTTCACCGCGGCGGGGCCCGGGATTCGGCCAGCTCCAACAACGTTTTTCTGGTGTTCAGCACCCTGGGAGCAGGAATCCTGGCGCCTTTGTGCGGGGCCTTGGGCGACCTGGGAGGGTTCAGCGCCCTATTTGGGACGATGCTGGTCGTTTCTGTGACGGCGATTTTTGTTACACGACGCGCCTGGGGGGCCTGAACGTCTTGACCAGCGGGGGAGCCTCCCTTAACTTGGCTGCATGACCCACGATTCATCACGACGTACCACGGTTTGGGGTTTGGCGCTTGCCCTTTTTTTGGGGGCCTTGGACCAGACGGTCGTTTCGACGGCTCTGCCCAGCATCTCCAACGACCTGGGCGGGCTTTCACGCTACACCTGGG
>JABEVL010000216.1 GCA_013043995.1 Spirochaetales bacterium
GGCATATTCGCTGCTTTGGCTTTCAAAATGACCATTTTTAAACGGGCGTTACGCTCAGGATTTGAGCCACCCATCCGTGCGGCAACCATAATTTCTTTGATAATTTTAGTGAACATCTGCCCTCGTTTGGAATCGAGTGCTTCTTTTTTTCTTTTAATCGTGGCCCATTTGCTGTGACCTGACATGTATTGGCATCCTTTTTGGAAGGGTTTCCGAAAGTATTATCAAACTTCAGCCCGCGCGTCAACGTCAAGATCCAAAAACGCTTCACGCAGAAAGCTATCCTGATAGAGTCGAAAGTCAGGTTGGAGAATAAGTTGATCCCCTTCGCAGCTTCCAACGAACCATGAAGCGAACCTTTCAAGCGAACGCGAAAGAACCGTCTCCCAATTTCTTGCCGAAACGGCTTTCCAGTCTTGACGGCTTATCCCTTCAGAAGTTCTAAGTCCTAACATTAAGGTCTCTTTTCTCCATTCCAAAGGAGTTAAATACTCTTCGTCAAAATTCAAAGAAAATCCTAGGGCCTGTTGACCCCAGACCCGTCTTTTATGCCCTTTTTCCTGACGAGGAAAGGTTGTGGTTGCGCCGGGACCAATGCCCAAATAAGGTTTTTGTTTCCAATATGCGAGATTGTGCTGACAAAAGGCCTTGTTTCTGGCGAAATTGGCAATTTCATACCAATCCCAATCGTTATGTCGAAGAATTTCAATTCCTTTTTCCCACGCATCATTTTCTTGAGGCAGTTTAAGGTTGCCTCGATGAAGTTGCGAATAAAGCACTGTACCTTTTTCAACGCTCAAAGGATACAAAGACAGGTGTTCAACGTTCCACGACATCGCAGTGGACAAATCCGAGAGACAGTCTTCCAAGGATTGATCAGGAAGTCCTTGAATGAGATCGAGGCTGAGGTCTCCCGGCCATGTGCTCAGAAGTTCCCGTGCGGTCTGGATTTGAGAATCTGTTACAGCCCGGCCCACCTTCTGACGCACATGAGCCGCGAAGCTTTGAATTCCTAGCGAAATCCGCGTAACACGAAATTGTTGTAAAATTTCAAGAGTAAGGGCCGTCAGGGAATCAGGGTTAGCCTCAAAGGTGATTTCAGCTTCAGCATCGAGATAATCTTGGACGTGCTGGAGCAAACTGGACAAGACTTCTGGTGGTATAAGAGAAGGGGTTCCTCCTCCTATGTAGAGGGTTGAAAACAATCCCCAGTCTAATTTCTGAGTTTCTTCGGCTAAGCAGGAAAGAATTTCCTTGAGCCACGCATCCCATACTGAAAGCGACGGCGATAATGCCTGGGCTTCAGAAAAAAAACCACAGTAATGGCACTTTGACCTGCAATAGGGAACGTGAAAGTAAAGTCCATTCGAAGCCGAGTACATCCAGAAATTACAGAGAACCGAACTGACTCAACGGCCAGTACTTCAAGATCGCCAACCCCTTGATGTCCTCGCCTCGAACAACTCCCCAAGTGCGCGAATCAGAGGCTCGAGCGCGGTTGTCGGCCAGAACGAAATACTCATCTGGTCCCAGTGTAATTTCAGGGGCAGAACCCGACAACGGGTATGACGATTTCCACTCAGAAGGAAGGGGATTATCTTTTAAACTATAAATTTTCTTGGATAATTCATACTCGCTCAAAAAAAATTGTTTCCCCTTAGGTTTCACTGATGCCGTAAAATTATCTAGTTTAATAGTATCGCCGGGCAAGCCGATGACTCTTCGCAACGTGTAGTCCTGGTCCCAGGATTTCCTGGCAACCAAGGACAACTTGTTCAACGTGAAAAACCGCACAGCCTCATCAAGAACTGAAACCCAAGGACTTGTCGGTGTATGATAGGCAGGGACGAGTAAAACAAGTTCACCCCGTTCTGGCCCCCTCCAACCAGGTAGTCCAAAGGGAAGGAAAGGAATATGGGTGTGCCCGAAAGGAAGAGGAGTCACGAGAACTGACACATCCTTTTGAAGGCCCGGCTCCATGGATTCGGATTGCCAGTAGACTGTTCTCAAGAGTGCAGCGTTCACAAACAAGTAACCGTAGTAAACAAGCAAGATTGTGATAAAAATCCTGAAGACTCTTTGTCTGTTGCGTTTTTGAGTTGTATATGACTGATAACGGCTAAACCTTGTTCGGGCCATTTACTTGATAACCCCCAACCTCGCGATAGGCCAATAACGGAAGGCTGCCTGTCCCAGGATCTTGGCTTCGGGCACGGGTCCAAAATACCTTCCATCTTTAGAATTATCCCGATTATCTCCCAAGGGGAGGATGTAGCCTAATGGTATGTAGGTCCCATTCTCTGATTTTTGCCAACTGGAGACAACTTCAGGAACGTCGGGATAAAATTCCATTTCAGTGCGGGCTTCAAGCCTATCAAGTTCAAAAGGATCGTAAATAAAACTGGCTTTATTTTCCATCGCGTCACGCATGAAAGCGTTGTATTGATCCACGACGCCTTGGTCAGCTTTGTCGATGGGGAGCCCGATGCTTTGGTAAGCCACAACCTTGGCATACCGGCGCAAAAGGGAATAATACCGATTTTGAATATCCTGAGAAACACGATGGTTTCCGTACTCTAAGCCGGTCCACTTTTTGAGTTCATTTTCAGAATACCACTTCTGCGTACCTGCAGGCTGAAACCAGGCATTGCCATCCCTAAACCTAACGATATCACCGCTATATCCAACCGCCCGCTTAACGAGAAAGTGAGCTTTAGGCGTACCATCAGGATTTTTGTCAATATCGACAAGAGAAAGGGTCATCATGTAGAGCAAGCGCTGGGCGATATCATAAGCCGTGACCCAAGCGGGTCCCCAAGAATAAACGGGTGAAATGTACGAAGGGTTCTCAAAAATGATGATATCCCCGCGTTTGGGGTTTGTCAGTCCCGGCAACTTACCTAAACCCGGCAATAATTCAGGACCGTAAATGAACTTATTGACAAAAATTCGATCATGGACAAGCAGAGTTTTTTCCATCGAACCCGAGGGAATTTCGTAAGCCTGAAAAAAATACTGATTTATTAACAAAACAACACAGGCTGCCCACACAAACGCTTCAACCCAGTCAACAACCCAGTTCTTTTGTTTCTGTTTTTGACGTCTTTTTAAACGGCGCTGACGCTTCCAAGTGAGAAAGGACTCTGTCACACTCACCAACGTGTCAAAAAAGTCTGTTCGAGAAGTAGATGGAGAACTCATCTTAAGGAAACTAACACATTTCAGCTTTCGTTGACAAGACAAAATTCAGTTTCTATAATGCACTTTCATGCAGTCCACGACACCTGTTCCAGAGTCTCCCAAGGATGAAAAAGTTCAACTCAAGCCTTTTTTAGGTTTGCAACCTAGAGTTTGGCTCCCTCTTTTGTACCTCCTTTTCGTGCTTATAGCGATTTTTTTTCTTTTCTTTTGGCCAGGCATTTCTAACCCTGGCTCACGTGTCCTTATAGATTCCACCCCCAACGGGGCAGCGGTTGTCTGGAACGGCAAGTTGTATGGCCAGACTCCTCTTAAAGCCTTTTTTCCGCAGGGAAGTGGGGTCCTGGAAGTGGGCAAACCCGGCTTTGAAACTCAAACTCAAACTTTCACAAGCGGAAATTCCTTGTTTCTCAGTCTGTTTTTTCCTAAAACCGTTCATTTGCAAATGAACTTAAAAGTTACGAATGCTGAAACTCTCCTCAACCTGTTTCGTTCCAACCTTGCAAAATGGTCCGCAGCGGCACCATTCAGTGAAATCTATAGATTTCCTCCTCTCTTCACTGGTTTTGTTGGCGATGCCCATGCAGCAGGCTTTTCTGACCAGAAGATTCGATCAGAACTTCTAGCCGAACGCCGCTTTGTCGTGGACCCTCAAATGTATGACAATTATGGAATAGCTCTGGGACTGTGGAAAAATTTACCTCCGGAAAATTTAGAAACGCAATGCCAACTTTGGGAAAAAGCCTTAGCTAGCTCCCAAAACGGAAGGGTTGTATTTTGGGTTCTTGCCAATCAGGAAAAATCAGTACGCGACAAAATCTCAGATAGTCCCACTGCCTATGTTGAGTCTAATCTTAACAAGCTCATGGCTTCCACCCTGCCCCATCCGTCCAGTACAGTGGCAACCGCTTCGAGGATCCGCTTCTCAGGTTTTCAATTCCAACCCATACCAGCCGGAAGCTTCGCCTGGGGTTACCAGGGTGCAAAACCAGATCTCCCGACCAATCCTCCTTTTGAACTTCCCTGTTTGCGAAATGTTCAAGCCTTTTGGCTTGCCGCCCATGAAACAACACAGGAGCAATTTGCCCGGTTTATCCAAAGTCAACCTCAATGGGCTCCAGCAAACAAAGAAGAGCTTGAAAAGAAAGGATTGGTGAGCTCATCCTATTTAGCCAATTGGACAAATAACAAACCCTCTTCGCCCGATACTGCAGTTTCGGACGTTTCTTGGTATGCAGCTCAAGCGTACGTGAACTGGCTCAATACCTCTGCGCAGGTTCCCCAAGGTAAAACAGCCATCCTCCCCACTGAAGTCCAGTGGGAGTGGGCCGCTCGAGATGCTAAGGGGGATTATTCTCCGGACTACAAAAAAGGTCATGAGAACGCACTCGGGCTTTGGAATATGCAAGACGGTGTTTGGGAGTGGACTTCCTCTTCCTGGGCACCCGGTGATCAATTGGTCAACGCTGATCCTGTCATCGATAACATGAGCTGGTTCAGAACTCTCAAAGGCGGTTGTGACGTCAATGCTGGACAAGTTAAAATTTGGGCACGAGGCGTTGGGGATCCTTCTTCTTGTAATGAGGTAACAGGATTCCGGGTGGCCTTGATTTCAAATCCATGACAGATGCCGTCAAGTCGCTTGCTGATAACCGACGAGCTCGACACGATTACTTTGTTGAAGACACCCTAGAATGCGGAGTCAGCCTCAAAGGGACTGAAGTTAAGTCCATGAAATCAGCCCACTTTAGTTTCAATGATGCCTGGGTTGAGTTAAACAACGGAGAATTATGGCTCAGGAATGTGCACATTAATCCTTACGCCCAGGCAAGCCAAGGGATGGAGCATGACCCTGACAGAAAAAAAAGGTTGCTTGCCCATCGTGAAGAAATTCGAAAACTTCGCCGCAAGGTGGAAGAGAAAGGGTTCACTCTCATTCCGCTGAAATTTTACCTTAAAAGCGGGATTATTAAAGCTGAAATAGGTTTATGAAAAGGTAAAAAAGAATACGATAAGCGTGAGAAATTAAAAGAAAGGGACTGGAAACGCGGGAAGGA